>JARRLJ010000425.1:0-5951 GCA_037387025.1 Gemmatimonadales bacterium | reverse complement strand
GCTGGACGCCAAACACGCTGGCGCAATGGGGCACTCCGACAACATCGTGGCCCCGGAGGATACCAGACGCATGTTGGCGTTTGCCCTGCGAGTGACCGGCAACTTCGGCGGGCCGCACATTGGCCCCTTCGTACTTCCTCCCTTGGAATACCAGACGACATGAACTTAGAAGTCGCCACCCCGGTGAGGGGCTTAGTCGCGGTTGTGGTTCTCTTCTCGCTTGCATGTGCGGGGAGTCCCGGTGGCCAGGAGTCCCCGCAGCCGGTGGACTCCATCCCAGGTGGTGGCACAGTGCGTGAGCCACCGCCATCAAGCACGGCGGTATCACTGCGCGAGCCGGTCGTACCGCCGCGTATCGCACTGCTGGCCGGACTGCTGCCCATGGGCAGCCTGGGAGTCGATACGTTCCGCTTGAACCACCCCGGCCTGGACGGGCGGGGTGTCGTGATTGGGATCCTGGACAGCGGGGTCGATCCGGGCCTACCGGGGTTCGCGCGCACATCAGCAGGCCGCGCGAAGATTCTCGACCTACGCGACTTCTCAGGCGAGGGAAGGATCGAGTTGATGCAACTCGCGCGGACCGACGGTGACACGATAGTCGTCGGTTCCACACCAGTCGCGGGCTTCGGGAGAATCGCGCGGCTTGCCACAGGGCCCTACTTCGTGGGAACGTTCCGCGAGCTCCCGCTGGGAACCCGCCCCGCCGCCGATGTAAACGGAAACGGCAGCATTCGCGATGAGTTCCCTGTCGTGGTTGCCAAGGCAAGCGCCGGGTGGTTCGCCATCACGGACACTGATGGAGACGGCGCCATCGACGACGAGACGCCGATCCGCGACTTCGCTGTGGCGAACGAGACTTTCTCGTACGTGCCCAGCCCCAACGCGATCGGTCCGGGCCCCATGACCATCGCCGTGAATCTCGCCGAAAATCAGAATGGACCGCGACTCGATTTCTTCTTCGACAACTCGAGTCATGGAACGCACGTTGCCGGTGTCGCTGCGGGACACGACATGTTTGGTGTGGAGGGATTCGATGGGGTAGCGCCGGGTGCTCAGATCCTGGGGCTCAAGATCGCCAACAACGCACGCGGTGGCATCTCGGTGAGCGGTAGTATTGTGCGCGCCATGAACTACGCGGCGGAATACGCGCGGCGGAATAGACTGCCGCTCGTGCTGAACCTGAGCTACGGAATCGGCAACGAGCTGGAAGGCACTGCTGCCATCGACTCGCTGATCGATGACTTTGCGCTCGCCAACCCCGACATACTGTTTGTAATATCGGCCGGAAACGACGGACCTGGTCTTTCCACCGTGGGATTCCCGGGTTCGGCCGAATACGCTCTTGCTGTGTGCGGATTGGTCCCTGGTGTGTACGCGCAACCGCCGCGCCCAGGAGTCGCGCCCCCGAACGATGTGGTGGCTTGGTGGAGCGCGCGGGGCGGAGAGCTGGCCAAGCCGGACTTGTGCGCCCCCGGCGTAGCGTTCTCAAACGTTCCGCTGTGGCAGACAGGTGAGGAGATCCAGCCTGGCACCAGCTTTTCGGCGCCTCAGATTGCTGGGGCGGCGGCCTTGCTCCAGTCCGCGATGTTGGTCCGGGGCAGGACGGCCCGCGCGATAGATCTCAAGCGGGCGTTGATGAACACAGCCGTGAGACCGGAGGGAACGACCGCGCTAGATGTCGGTGGTGGTATCCCAAACGTGGGAGCGGCCCTGCGGTGGCTAATGGCCTCACATCAGGCCGGGGTGTATTCAGTACAGTCTGTTGCCCAGGGCGGAAACGCGGTGGCCGGAACGGCGGCGTATAGACGAGCCGGGCTTGCATCGCCAAGCGATACGGTGCAGCGGTTCGTGGTGACCTCTGTCGCCGGCCAACCGGCGGCTCTACTGGAACTGATTTCTGATGTTGATTGGATCGATGCGCCACCGGTTGTCGAGCCAGGTGGCAAGCCAGTCACCATCGATCTAAGATACGACGCTTCCAAGCTCACCCAGCCGGGCGCGCATGTGGGAACTGTATGGGCACGACCCGTGACAGATACCATGTCGGGGCCGTCTTTCGCTCTGGTCAATACAGTAGTAGTGCCGCGGTCACTCGATTTCCCCTTTGCTACAGGAAGCAGATTGGGACCAGGCAGGGTTCACCGGTATTTCCTCGAGGTACCTCCGGATGCCGGCGGGTTGGACGTTCGTATGACGGTGAAAACTGGCGCTGGAGGCGGAGCGTCGCTCTTTCTGTTTGAACCTAGTGGTCAACCGCAGCGCGGTGTGAAGAGCGTGCTGGCGGACGGAAAAGAGTGGGTCAGCATAAACGTATCCGCTGAGGACGTCGTACCCGGCGTTTACGAGGCGGCCGTCGTGCCCCCGCCCGCCGGCTGGATCGGGTATGAGTTCGAGGCGGCCCTGCCGCAAGTGAGCGTAACATCGGTTGCAGACGGTCCTACGGTCACGGTTAGGAACACCGCTGACCGGAGAGTAATGACGAGCCTCTCGGCCAGGGTGGTCGGTGCCTCGACTGCTCGTCGCGTTCGAGGCAAAGGATCTTCTCCGTGGACCGTACGGCTGTCACAGCCCGATTGGGCCCACCGCATAGTGGTGGACGTAGCCCTGCCGCAGCAGTACTGGAACGATGTGACCGATTTCGGTGTGACTCTGTTCGATTCTACCGGAGCGAAGCTGATCGACAGTCCCCTCAACTACGCGTTCGGGCGCCAGAACCTGTCGCTGGATTCCATGGGCTACCGCGGCGATATAGTGATCGAGCTCCTGCCGGCGTACGCACATTTGGGCCGGCGTACGCACATGTGGACCCTCGCCCGGAGTGGCAAGGAGAGTTACGGGTCGACTTCTTGCTGGATGCTGCGGTTGCGCTGGATACCACTGTGGGCCCCGACAGTGTTTCCGTGCAGTTGGGATACGACCAGGTCGAGACGTTCCGCTTTCCCCCAGTTCCTGCCAGTTTCATACTGCCCGAGGGTTTCAGACCCATACTCGAAGTGACGGCGCGTACGTCAACGGGTCCGGTCGCGGTGCGGCGTGCCGTGATCGATTAGACTAATTTGGGTTTATTGATCGCGGTCTTCTTCATCAAATTGGAGCATACGTTTGGCGCGTCGCGTCAGGATAGCATCCGGTCAGGGTTTTTGGGGTGATTGGCTCGAGGCCCCGGTTCGTCAGGTGACCGGAGGCCCGATTGACTACCTCATGATGGACTACCTGGCCGAGGTGACCATGTCCATCATGCAGAAACAGCGGTCGCGTGATCCGGCCCTCGGCTACGCGAAAGACTTCGTTCCGTTGATGGATCGGTTGCTGCCCGACATCGTGCGGCGGGGCATCAAGGTGACTGCCAACGCTGGAGGCGTTAACCCGCTAGCTTGCGCCGAGGCCGTAATCGCCTGTGCGCGAGAAGGTGGTTTGGCAGGCAAAGTGCGGGTCGGCCTGGTGACGGGTGATGACATAATGGGGCGACTCGACGCGCTGATGGAGCGGGGACACGAGTTCCGCAACATGGACACGGGAGAACCGCTCTCGACCGTACGCGATACGGTCCAGAGTGCCAACGTGTATATGGGGGCCAGGCCCATAGGGACAGCGCTGAAACGCGGCGCGGATGTGGTGATTACCGGTCGTGTTACAGATACGGGATTGGCACTCGCTCCCATGATCCACAGCTTCGGTTGGCGCAGTAACGATTGGTCGAAACTTGCGGCTGGAACTGTGGCGGGACATATAATCGAGTGCGGTGCGCAGTGTACCGGCGGCAACTGTCTGGTGAATTGGGAACGCATCCCCAACATGGAAGATCCCGGCTATCCGATAGTAGAGGTGACCAAGGATGGCAGTTTCGTCGTTACGAAACACGATGGGACCGGTGGACGGGTGAGCGTTGCGGGCGTAACCGAGCAGCTGCTATACGAGATGGGCGATCCGACGAACTACATCACTCCCGACTGCGTCGTGGATTTCACCTCCATAAGATTGAAACAAGTCGGAACAGATCGGGTTCAGGTGAGCGGCGTCGCAGGCAGGCCGGCGACCGATTCGCTCAAGGTATCGATCTCCTATTCCTGGGGTTACAAAGCCGTTGGTACGCTCGTTTACGCATGGCCGGACGCGCTCAAGAAAGCTCGCAAGGCCGATCGAATTCTGCGTGCCCGTCTCGCCAGGTTGGGTTTGGAGTTCGACGAGATACTAACAGAGATGGTGGGCGTCGACGCCACGCACGGGCGACTCTCGGGGCGGCCTAGTCCCGACATACCCGAAGTGCAGTGGCGCATCGGCGTGCGGTCACCTAAGAGATCGCCCGTGGAACGCTTCACGCGCGAAATAGCACCCCTGATATTGAACGGGCCACCCAGCGTCACCGGGTTTGCTGGCGGTAGACCGAAGGTGGAGGAGATAGTCGCGTATTGGCCGGCGCTCATTCCCAAACGAGAGATCGAACCGAACGTCGAGATCTTGCGAGCATGACTGCTAAGCACAAGCGGAGCACCTCGAGCCGCGTTCAGCTCGTTCGCCTCGCACACGCGCGGAGTGGCGACAAGGGCGACACCGCCAACGTCGGATTGATCGCTCTCAAGCCGCGGTACTACAAGCTGTTGGAGAAGGAAGTGACCGCAGCCAGAGTTGCTAGGCACTTCCGCGGCATCATTGAGGGTCCGGTCGAGCGTTTCGAACTTCCCAACTTGAACGCCTTGAACTTTCTGTTGCACGGAGCACTTGGCAAAGGGGGCACGCTCTCACTCAAGACCGATGCACAGGGCAAGGTGTTCTCGACGGCATTGTTGCGCATGGAGATTCCGGTACCGCGTGGATTCCGTGTCGGCTGAGCGCGTGGTGGCAGTACTCGACGGGGGAGTTCTCACGCTCACCTTGAATCGTCCTGACAAACGGAATGCGATGGATTCCGACGTCGTGGCGATGCTCACGAGCCAACTCGAACGCGCCGAGCTGGATGCGGATGTGCGGGTCGTGGCGCTGCGAGGGGCAGGGAAGGACTTCTGCGCCGGTGCGGATCTGGCCGAGCTATTGGATTCCGCCGACAGGAGTCCGGATGAGAACGCCGTGGGCGCACAGCGGTTGGGTGACGTGTTCATCGCGATGCGGCGCCTGCCCAAGCCGGTGGTAGCGGTGGTGCGCGGTCGCGCTTTGGCGGGCGGATGTGGCTTGGCCACGGCCTGCGATCTGGTTCTGGCGCACGAGGCCGCCTCGTTCGGGTACCCGGAAGTCAAGCGCGGGTTCGTGCCGGCCATGGTCATCGCGATGCTCACTCGCGCCGTGGGTGAGAAAGTGGCGTTTGATCTGGTGGGCACGGGCCACATTCTGTCGGCGGCGGAGGCGCTTGTGGTGGGACTCGTATCGCGCGTGTTGCCGGCCGACGATTTCGATGCTTCCGTTAACGAGATCCTCACTGACTTGGCCCGCACGAGTGCGTCCGCCATCGCCCTCATCAAGCAACAGCTATACGAGGTGGAGGGCCGCAGCTTTGAGGACGCGATCGCGTTGGGCGCGCGAGTAAACGCCGTGGCGCGTGCCACGCCTGACTTCAAGGAAGCGGTAGGGAGGTTCCTGAAGAAATGAGACCACTGACGCACCAGCTAGTTACAGCCGCACTCGGCATCGTTTTCTTGACGAGCGCTTGTGGCAGCGGCTCGACCGCTCCCGAGGTGGGGTCGTTCGAAGCAACCGTGAGCGGGGATCTGACCGCAACGCTAGCCGGCTCAGCCATCTTCGGTATGGGGGACGTTGGAACGGGCGGTCAGTGGATGATCTATATGCCGGAGACCAGTGCCGGTGCGTTCCAGGTGGTCGCGATCGGTCCCGAGGGATCGGTAACGCGTCTGCAGACGGGGACGTATGACATCGTCGAAGCCACGACAGCCGGTGAAGGAGAAGTGGTGGGCGTGTTCCTCTCCTTCAGTGCCACCGCAACGGAGATATTCGGATCGGCA
>JARRLJ010000424.1:0-3168 GCA_037387025.1 Gemmatimonadales bacterium | reverse complement strand
GCTTCACGCTTCTATTTCACCGGAAATTCGCATTACACGGCAACCAGCGCCGACACAAACAGCTCGGCTGTTCGAGAAATGTCGCATCCGGGGAGCCAATTTGTACGATTTTGCGAACCTGGCGGCTTGAACTCCTCAAGCTCGAAAATGTTGGGGACGAGCCTGTCCTTGTGCAAAGTGACGTCTTTAACGATGCATCGCAGAGCTTCCGTCTGCTCAGCAGGTGTCAGGTGAGAGAACACGGAGGCGAAGTCAAGTAGGCTCTTCCGTACGAGTTCGGCATTGTATTCCGAAAATGTCACATCACTGATTCTTGAGTCGAGATCCAACTTTTTGACGCGTAGCTCATCGAGCACTTGCTTTGTCGCGGAGATCTCCTGCTCGATGTACTCAAGAGAGACTTCCGCTCGCCCGAAAGCCCGGACATAATTGCTTATGCGTGTCTCCGCTGCAGATATGGCCCTCTTGATCCGGGCGGCTGTCCGTCTGGAGCGCTTTTCCGTTATCCTTTTGGCGTACTCACGCCTCGACGACCGGAGCGTTTGGTCGTCACTGGCCAGCGGAACGTAATGCTGTTAGCCACCCTTTTGTGGCTTGTGAGTTGCACGGCATGCTAGAATCGCGTGTGATGGTTGGGCAAAGCGTCTCTCATTATAACATCGTCGCCAAGCTCGGTGCGGGGGGAATGGGTGAGGTCTACCTCGCCGAGGACACCGAGCTCAAGCGCCGGGTCGCTCTGAAATTCCTCCCACGTGGCGTGGTTTCGGACACTGCTGTACTCGAACGGTTCCGCCGCGAGGCACAGGCGGCCGCCGCATTGAACCATTCCAATATTGTCACCATCCACGAGATCGGCACGCATGATGGGCAGCCGTTCATCGTCATGGCCCATGTCGAGGGCGGGACGTTACGCAAGGTGATCGATGAGGGTGACGTTCCGCTGGACCGTGGCCTCGACATTGTCATCCAGGTCGGCGAGGGGCTAGCCGCGGCTCACGCGGCGGGAGTCATTCACCGCGATATCAAACCTGAGAATATTATCCTCGATGGCAATGGCAAACCGCAGATCCTCGACTTTGGCCTGGCCAAACTGCACGGCGCGACCGCACTGACGCAGGAGCAATCCACCGTTGGAACCATCTATTACATGTCGCCCGAACAGGCCCGCGGCGCGGAGGTAGACGCACGGTCGGACATTTTTTCGCTGGGTGTGGTCACGTACGAACTCATCGCAGGACAGCGCCCGTTCCGGGGTGACCATCGCGAGGCGGTACTCTACTCGATCGCGAGCGAGACGCCGCCGCCGCTGGTGCGCTACAACCGCGAGGCCACAGGCGAGCTCGAACGGATCGTTACGAAGATGCTCGCCAAGGACCCAGCCGAGCGCTACCAGACGATGGACGATGCCCTCGTTGATTTGAAGGCGGTGCGGTCGAACGCGTTTGGTCATACGCCGACACCCGGCGTTATCGACGCGATCCGAGCGGCAGGGCGCGCGATCCGTCCGGCACTACCCTGGCTGGCGGCGTCGGCCGCGATCATCGTGGCATTCGTCGCGGGACGTGTCACAGTGGCGCCGACCAGCGACCCCCTCGTCCGGTCGGTCACCGACGGTGTTACGTACTTCGGGATTCCGACGCCCCTAAACAATGCCTTTCGCTTCACCGTTTCCGACGGTGAGATTCTTGGAACACCCGCAATTTCACCAGACGGGCGAGCGGTTGTGTTCGGCACGCTGGACGCGTCCGAAGGGCCGTTGATCTGGATCCAGGAATTCGATCAACCGAGACCACGACGCCTTGAGGCCGCCGATGGCGGGCATCTTCCGTTCTGGTCGCCGGACAGCAAATCCATCGGGTTCGCTGCGAGTGGGAAGCTCCGTACCATGCCGGTGAACGGCGGCGCGGCGACGGTGATCTGCGACGTGCTCGAAGCCAGCCGCGGGGGCACGTGGTCCGAGGCGGGGATCATCGTGTTCTCCCCGAGCTCGAACAGCCCCATCTTCTACGTGGAGGATTCTGGTGGCGTGCCCGTTCAGGCCACCACACTCGACACCACGGTGGCCGACATCTCTCACCGGTGGCCTGCACTCCTGCCTGACGGCCGTCACTTTCTCTTCACGGTGTGGACGAACGACATCGAGGTCCAGGCGCGCATCGGCGGGATCTTCGTCGGCTCGGTCGAAGGTGACGAGCCACGCAGAATTCTCACCGAACCGTCCAGCGCGACTTACCTCCCGGCCGGGAATGCGGATGAAAAAGGCTACATTCTCTTCGCTCGGGAGAAGACGTTGATGGCGGCGCCCTTCGATGCACAGAAGCAGGTGCTCACGGGAACGCCGATCGCGATGATCGAGGACATCCAGTACGACGCGCTTACCGGCCGAGCCATCGTGGACGCGGCACGCAACGGAACGATCATCTACAGAACGGGAGCAACGGTCGACGCCACACAACTGGAGTGGCTCGATCGATCCGGCCAGACCGTCGGAAAGGTCGGTGAACCGCAGAACCATTGGCACGTTCGTGTGACGAACGACGGCGATCGCGTGATGACGTCCGTCGTCAACCCGGAGGGGTCGACCGATCTGTGGATCAGGGACGTCGAACGCGATATTGCGACGCGTTTCACTTTCGGGCAGTCCAGTGAGTGGGACCCCGTTTGGTCACCGGACGGCAATCAGGTTGTTTACACGTCCGATCTGACCGGTGTCGAGGAATTGTACGTCAAGCCAACCGACGGGAGTCTGGATCAGCGCGTGATGGTCGAGACGTTCGATCAGAAACGTGCTCTCGATTGGTCGCACGACGGGCGCTACGTGCTCTATGCGCGGACGCCCGGTGTGGCGACCGCCGCGGACAGGTCGGAGATCTGGGTGCACGACGTGGAGACTGGGGAGCACACGAAACTACTTTCCGGGCCACGCAACTTCGACCAGGGAGCGTTCTCTCCCGATAGGCGCTGGATCGTGTACGTGTCCGATGAGTCCGGCCGCCGCGAGGCGTATGTGCGGCCGTTCGGTAGAACGGGCGGGAGGTGGCAGGTTTCCGATGCCGGATGCCAAGAGGCGTCTTGGCGTGAAGACGGCGCGGAGATCCTGTACCGCAGTACGAGTCAGGAGATGGTTGCCGTCCCAATCGAGATGGGTTCGGGGGACACCATCAAGCC
>JARRLJ010000423.1:0-4997 GCA_037387025.1 Gemmatimonadales bacterium | reverse complement strand
CCGAGCTGCCGATAAGCAGACAGCTCTGCTTGGTCGGACAGCAGTGATGCCTCGACGCTTTCATAGGTGAGTGTTTGTGGAAAAGCTCGACCGTGTCTGTAGTGAGCCGTGATCGCGGTACCACCCACGTTGGGCAGGTCGAGCCTCGCTTCCATTACCGGTTCGGTTCCGGAAGCCTCTAGTCGTTCAACACCAGCCTTCAACGAGGTACGGACGGTGCCAAACCGCCACCACTGCACAACCTCGACTTCTGCAAACGGACCCTGTTCGCTGCCGGGAGCTCCTGTCGGCCTCGTTCCATCCAGTCTTCGGTAGCCGACGTGCATGACCGCACCTGTTGTACGTCGCAGCAGTGTCGCTGCTACAGTCACGTCGAAGCGCCTGAAGTCATCGGAATCCTCGAAGTAGAGGAAGCGGGGGCCTGCGTTTGGATCCTCTCGAGCCGCAATGAGGGCTACCGTCTGCTGTCTAACTGCCCGAAGCCCCGTTGCCGCCTCTGTATTCGTTGGAGAGAGTTCTAGAGCCCGCTCGTATGCGTCTGCCGCAGCAATGTGCGATCCCTGCCAGAAGTAGAGGTCTCCTAACAAAGTCCACGCTTGGCTACTGGAAGGGTCTTCTTCTACCAGTCGCTTTAACGCAACTCTCGCGCCCGCTTCATTGCCCGTCCACACGTCCAGCTGCGCTGCCCGATAGCGCTCGTCCCACGCTAGACTACGAAGCTGTGCTAGCTGCCCGAGTGCAGCTCGTGCAGACTGGAGATCTCCTGCGCGGTATTGGAGGAAATCGACCCACTCGAGCCAGAGTTCTGGATTGTTGTGGTCTACCCGCAGTGCCCTCCGATAGAGAGCCCGTGCTCTAACCAGGTCCTCTCTTGCCAAGGCCCGGCGTGCCTGTTCCAAGGTTGTCAATCCCGAAGGCAACGAAGCGTGGATTACAGAGTCTAGGAATGTTCTGAGTGCGGCGGCTTGCGGTGACTCCGGTATGTCCAATGGAAAATCCGCCAGCAAAGTAAATGCTTTGATCGGGAGGTCGTCCCAGTACAAGACACGCGCCAACTCCAGGCGGTAGCGGTAGTCATTTGGCGTTTCGTTCAGGAGGTGTGTGTATTCGTCGATTGCGTCATGATAAGCGCCCGCCCAGCTGAGAGTCTGGGCTAGCTCGTGACGGAGATCTGGATGGTCGGGTTCGGCGACAAGTAGCTCACGGTAGATGGTGATGGATTCCTCGAAGTGGCCGCTATCACGAAGCAACCTGGCAAGCTCCAGTCTGATGCGCGCGTCTCCGGTATTGGCCAACAGGGATCGGTAGACTCGTTCCGCTTCGTCTCTCCGGCCAGCGCGGATTAGTGCCACTGCGTACTCCTGCCAAGCGGCTCTGTCTCCGGGGTAGTCCGAGAGGTACTCCTGGAAGAGCGGCAGAGCTAGGGCGTATCGCTCGCCTGCAATCAGCGGTAGGATGTCGTTCCAAAACCTCTCAGCTGGTCCCGGTTCGACGACGTCGGGCGGAACTGTAGGAGCTGGTTCGATGACCGGCCTCGACTGAGTCGGCTCAAATGGCGGCTCATGTGTTGGAAAGCTGATTCCAGATTCGACGAGGCCAGCCTGCAGGACAAATCGGCGTGGCAGCACCACCAACACGAAAGCGGAGGTTATTCCCCCCAAACAGAGCAGTACCAGAGTAAACCGCAGCCAATAAGGTATTCGGGATTGGCTGCGGGCTGGGATCATCGACATCGGGTGGCTCTGACGCGCAGAAGCTGTAGAGCTCGCACGGTAGTACTCACGTATTCGCTACAGGTAGGACTTCGGCTATCCGGTCTGCCTCAGTTGCGCCGTTGAGCAACTGGACATCGAATTTCCCAGTTCCGGTCCGCCTGAGCGCGTTCGTCACGCGTTTGAGGAACGACCCTGCTTGACTCGGTCGTGTTCCCTGAAGCAGAACTCCGTAGCCGTTGGTCGTGCGACCCACGAAGTCGCCCATCTCACTTCGTATCGTCTGCAGCAATACGTTGCCAAGCGTGTCGTCTTGCTCGTTCGCAGACTGGACGAGAAGGAGTGTGAAAAGCGCGGCGTCAGGTTCCGCCAATCGTTGAACTACTGCTGCGGCGAAGGCGGACGTATCCATCAGGGCAATGGCTGGCCGCTCGGCCTGAGTTTCCACAGACTTCCTGACAGGCGGTAGACCCTGTGCTGTTCTCGCAGCTCGATCTAGCCGGGACGTTAGCTCAACGAAGGAGAAGTTGTCGCTCAAGAAATCGTTGGCTCCCGCGTCTAGGGCATCAGTTCTGTCGACGGCTCTCAACTTGTCATCTGCTGCCAAGACAATGGGCGCTGCCGTGAGTGGTCTGAGAGCCCTGCATGCATCGACAGCTTCGCGGCTGTGAGCCCGGTCCAGGAATATCAAGATCCCGCCGAAGGACTCACCGTCGTGGATGCTGGTGATCAGGCGTAGTGGTTGATTGACCTCGAACACCTCGAAACGACTGCGGGCCCAACCCAAGACTTCCTGCGGCATCTCGGCGGATAGTCTCAGGAGTGCCAAGCGTTTCTCACTGCCGATAGGGGCGTCGGTGCTGCGTCGGTCGAGGCGTCCCTGCGGTGCCGCTAGCCCCTTCCCGGGCAGAAGTTCGAGAGTTACCGGACCGTGGGCGTCTGGAGGAGGGCTGAACCGGCGGATCCAAATCTGCCTGATGCCGTTGGGAAGTCTCTCGATTTTCAAGACCCCCGCTGCAGATTGCAGCACCCATTCGGTGGCCGGCGACAGTGCGTCGCTCAGGTCACCTTCGATCGTGGCCCACGTGGTTGCACCCGACGACTCCGCCCACTGGACGAATTTGCTGCCCAAAGCAGTTCCAGCTCGGGTGTCCCAGATGGGTCTCGCTGGATCTATAGCGATCCTCTGGACGTCCGGGCCAACTAGTTCGGCCAGCTCGCGAAAGACCTCGTCGGGGTCGGTAGTGCGGAGCAGGAGGCGTTCGAAGTTGTCGTGGAAGCCTAAGAGGTTGAGCTGCCCGCTCTTCCAAGCTTTCTCGAGTTCGAATCCCCACTGGCGCGCTTGCTCCAGCACTTGCTTCGGCTGGCTGCGAGCGAGAAATGCCATCCGGTCTCCGGATCCTATCATACACACCGCCCGGAGCGAACCCGCCAACACGATCGTCCAGGGGCTGGATTCCGCAGTTCATGTTCACCCGGCCAATCTCGAGAGAACCAGTGGAAGAAACGTGCAAGATTTGGTCCTACAAACCAAGCCCTTTGACCGCGAAATGGGCCCCGCCGACTTGTCCCTAGCGTCCGCAGTAACCGTGCACGCCTCCGCTGATATCGCCCTCGTCTTCGAGCAGGAAGTAATCTGAAAACAGCTCTGTATAGTTCTTTGGAAGGAAGTCGCCACTCCCTGGGTGAACTTCATAGTCTCCTCGATAATCGCCTTTGACGATGCGCTGCAGCATATCGATCAAACGGTCAATGTCGTCGGTATCGTTGTAGCATCCGAAACTGGCCCGCACCATCCCTGGGAGGTGCCCCCGGTTGCCTTTGAGTACCTCTGCCTGCCATGCCTCTTGTTCTTGTTCAGGTAGCCCAAGCAGGTGCACCACGTAAGGATGTGCACAGAAGCATCCGCTCCTGACGCCGATTGCCGCCTCGTATCCCAGAATCGCAGCCACCTTGAGGTGGGATAGACCATTCACGTTGAACGGGATTACGCCGACTTTCTCGCCGGACCTGGAGGGGTCCGGTTCGCCGTAAACCTTGAGACCGGGGACCGAACACAAACGGTTCAGGGTGTAGGAGATCAGTTCATCTTCGTGAGCGGCGATGTTGTCCATGCCAAGAGCCATGAGATCCTTGGCGGCGGCAGCCATTGCCACGGCCCCTATGATGTTGGGACTACCAGATTCTTCACGATCGGGGACACCGGCCTAGTGAACCTCATCCGTCGTAACGACGTTTACGGTACCGCCACCGCTGTACTCAGGTGCGCTCCTTAGAAACAGCTCTTTCGGCCCGATGAGAGCCCCTGTTCCGAATGGTGCATACATCTTGTGAGCGGAGAGTGCCACGAAGTCTAGGTGCTCCGGGTCGTCACCGGGTTTCATGTCGAGCCGTCGGTGAGCAACGAGCTGGGCTGCGTCCACTAGTATCTTGGCTCCAGCCCCGTGTGCCTTACGCGCTAGTCGATGTATGGGCTGTACAAATCCACTCACATTGGACGCTGCCGTCACGCTCACCAGGGCGACTTGTCCTGCGTGCTTCCTAAGTTTGTGGTCGAAGTCGTCTTCGTCGAGTCGGCCATCTGGAGTCGCCCGAACGTGGACCACATTTGCTCTGTCGCGCCAAGGCAGGTCGTTCGAATGGTGTTCCATCTGGGTTGTCAACACGATCGCGTTGGGGGGAAACGCCATTCGGTACGACAGCTTGTTGATGGCCTCCGTCGTGTTCTTCCCGAAGATCACAGTGTTCGTGTTGAGATCGGCTCCCACAAAACGGCCGATGACCTCGTGTGCCTGGTCGTATGCAACTGTACTGAGGCGCGACTTGAAGCCTGTTCCTCGATGTACACTGGCGTAGTAGGGGAGGAATCGGTTGACTGTATCCACTACTTGGCGCAGCGGGGGCGTTGTCGCCGCGTTGTCGAGATTCACATACTTGGCCGAGCTGCCATCCAGGAGAGGGACCTCGCAGTCCAGGCCAATAAACCTCTCATGCATGTCGGGAAAGCGGTGAATCAGATCCATCCTTCCCGTTCTCTCAACGCGGTAACCTGGGCTGTATGGTGGTCACCATGCCATGCATAGAGGGCCAGTAGGTCGTCCAGCGTTAGATCTCCCATTTCGGGGTGCACTCCGATCCGCGACCAGTCCTTGAGATGTACCGCCTTCAAGACGGCGAGCCAGCGATGATGTACAGCCTCTAGTAGCGAAAGGGATGTCTCCAAGAAGGTCTCTCGAGAGTCCTCGCCGGGAGCCCAAGAATCCTGGTCGAAAGTGCAAATAGTGG
>JARRLJ010000422.1:0-3179 GCA_037387025.1 Gemmatimonadales bacterium | reverse complement strand
CCAGTCTAGCGGCTTTGCCAGCTTGATACTGAGATAGTCATTGTCCGCGTCGGTAGCCCCTACCAAGACAGTCCACTGGCCGGGTAGTGAATACTCTATGATCCGTCGCGACACGCCGCTCATGGTCTCGGTTCGCCACCCAACATGCCTCGTAAGCTGTGCCACCCGATCGATGCCTGCAAGCGACCCACACTGGCGAGATTCCAATCGCGACGGGTAGGTTAGTATTCGCCGAACAGCCACGCTGCTCGGCCAATTCACACTCACAAGGAAGCAATACAGATGAACGGCTCCAGAAGAGACTTCGTCCTGACTGCGGCAAGTGGGGTAATGGGGGTGGGGCTACTCGGCGGTGACGTGCTTACACGGACGCGCCCAGACCTAGGCGAGATGAGAGTCCAGCAGGCAGACAAATCACTGCGAATTCTGATCTTGGGTGGGACCGGTTTCACAGGCCCATTTCAAGCGAAGTACGCGCTGGATCGAGGACATGAAGTCACGATCTTCAATCGCGGCCGTACACAGCCAACCGTGCTGCCAGAAGTGTTTGACAGAGTTGAGAAGTTGGTCGGAGACCGCGACAATGACCTCGACTCGCTAAAGGGACGCGAGTGGGATGCCGTGATCGACAATTCCTCTTCAATTCCTCGCTGGGTAAGCCAGTCCGCAGAGCTGCTGAAGGATTCGGTAGACACATATTTGTTCACATCATCCCTTTCCGTGTACGCGGACAACAGCAAGATCGGGATCAACGAGGACGACCCTATTGCACAATTGGAAGATCCCACAGTCGAGGAGATCACAGGTGCCACCTACGGTGGACTCAAAGGGCTCTGCGAGGAAGAAACCCAAGCAGCATTCCCCGACGGTGCCATCATCGTGCGACCCGGACTCATAGTCGGCCCGGGAGATCGGTCCGATCGCTGGACATATTGGCCCGTCCGCATTGCGCGTGGTGGTGAGGTCATGGCTCCGGGAACACCGGACGACCCCACCCAGCATATCGACGCACGCGACCTGGCCGAGTTCGACATACACCTCATCGAGCAACACGCGCTCGGTACGTTCAATGCCGTTGGGCCCCTCTCACAGCTGACTATGGCCGAACTGCTCTACGGAATGAGAGCTGTAATCAGCAACGTCCCGATTTCGTTTACCTGGGTGGACGCCGACTTCCTGGCCGAGCACGAGGTGCAACCGTGGTCTGAGATGACATCTTGGGTGCCACCGCGGGGCGAGATGGCTGGATTCTCGAGTTTCGCCAACTCCCGAGCCGTGGCTGCGGGACTCAGGTTCCGACCGTTGGCCGTGACGGCGAAGGACACACTGGATTGGTGGGCAACGCTACCCGAAGAAAGGACTGCGAGCCCCCGTGCCGGCTTGGCAGCCGACAAGGAGCAAAGGGTCCTCGAGGCGTGGCACGCGCGTCACGGATGAACCGGCGCGAGTACATCACGCCAACAACGGTCGCGATCCTAACCCCCGGCTAACGCCGCCTGCTCAGCCGGGTCCCTGCGCCGCTGCGCCTTTCCCAGAGCGACCGACAGTCCGCACCAGACCGCAGCAAAGGGTACGGTCGCCGCCGCCATCAAGGTTATCGTGCCTAGCGCGCTCAGAGCACCTTGAATGGCGGCACCAGCGACGTCGCCGCCCCGGTAGAGGAAGACGTCGATGAGCGGTTTCGCCTTGTACTTGTCTGCCGGCGGAACGACGCTGAACAGCGTCTCTCTGGCAGGCCGTGAGATGGCATAACGCGTTGCCCTGTGTAACGCTTGGAAGAGGGCCATCACACCGTAGAGCGGCCAGATTGCCAGCACACCGAAACCCGCGACCGTCACCAGCGGCAGGATGGCGAGTGTCCAGCCAACCCCCAAGCGCTTGATGACGCGTGTGGTGATGAATATCTGGGTGATCAGAGTCGCGCCTTGGGCCAGAGCGTCGAACTGGGCGAAGGCGCCTACTCGCTGACTGAAAGTATCGGTGTTCTCTAGGACGACATTCGCCTGCGTGAAATAGATCAGGGTGTTGGAAATAGCCAGGAAGACGATGAACAGCGCAATGCCCAAGAGATACGGAGACGTCGCCACAGCGGTTGCTCCATCCCAGAAACTACCGCCGATTTGCCGCCCTTCGCCTGCCGCAGGTGCCGTGCCATTCGTAGTGAGCTGGGAATGCTCGGAATCGACCGCCACGCGATCGAGTGTGAGCATGACGGCTATGGCAACTCCGAAAAGTCCGGCGCCGGTCAACATCAAACCGACCGGTAGATAGATCGACTCCGTCATACCACTAATGAAATTGGTCGCCCAGCCGCCGGTTAAGGCACCGAGGGTCCCACCTATACCGATGAACGCAAACATGCGTTTGCCCTGGTCGACGTTGAAGATGTCAACCATGAATGCCCAGAAGAGGCTGTTCACGAACAGGTTGATCGCGCTGAGCCAGCTGTAGAACGTGTAGCCCACACCACGAGCCAGCGCCGTCTCCGCATCGGTACCTATCAGACCGCCTCCAGCGCCGGCATCCATGATCAACAGACTCGCGAAACCCAACAGGCACACGATGACGAACCCGTAGCCCACCGGTATGAAGCGCCGTCGGTTCAGGCGACTGACGACGCCGCCAAAAAGGAGGACGAGAGTGAGGGAAACGAGCGACGTCAACACAAACAGCCAGCGAAGCTGGTCCATCCCCCTCGACACGCCCATGGCGTCGCGCACAGGGCGCAGGAAGAAATAGCCGCACAGCACACAGAAATAGAAGAGTGCCGCCAGCACTCCTAGTGAAAGCTCTCCCCGCTTGAAATTCAGTGCGCGTGCCACCCAGTCCGTCATGGCCTGTCTCCCGGTTGCTCTGTCCACAGAACCGTCAGCTTATTCTCGGCGGATCGGATCAATAACCCGCGGCGTGCCACTCATCGAGCAACTCACGTTCGCGTTCAGCCGTGATGCCGGGACGCATCTGCTGTTGGCGCTCCATCGGCCTAGAGTAGTGATAGTCCAGGGTGTCTTTGGCAGTAACCGCAAGCGGCCGGTACTTGATTCCCATGGCGAGCGGCTTGGTCAAATCGAAGCGCTGGAAGCCGGCAGACTCTCCCCGAGCCGGCCGCCAGAGAGGCATGTCGGAGTACGGTCTGATATCTCGGTCTAACAGGAAATCGGTATCGACCCAAGTGAACG
>JARRLJ010000421.1:0-3179 GCA_037387025.1 Gemmatimonadales bacterium | reverse complement strand
GACGTGTCCGGTTCGACTGACCATCTGACCAGCTCGGCTTCAACCAACGCGTCTCAAGCTGCGCAACTCAAGCTGACTTGGTCCCCTCTGTCTTCGCTTCAAGTCTGGTCGGAGGGACGTCACCAATTCGCCAACACTGGTGATGCTTTCCTTCCCAGTTACTTCGGCGCTGGGGCCCAATATGAGATCCACCAGGGGGTCTCACTCGAAGCACGGCACCTACGGATGGCTCCCAGCGGAGATACTCCATACTCGGTTACCCGCCTTGGGGTCAGGAGTAATATCGGCTTCGGTACGCAGGTATGGGGATCGTATCAGCTCGCCGGTGGTGCGAATGGGTCCCGCAACGCAGCCATAGTTGGCCTCAATAACAACCTGCGCCTCAACGCCGCTTGGACCGTAACAACCATGTTCGAACGGCGCGTTGGACTCAACAACACCTCCATAGGTGATCCCGTACGTGCCATGCCGTTCGTCCAGAACGAAGAGGACTACTGGTCGCTCGGGCTGGGTATCGAATTGTTGCCCGAAGCGAAGCCATATCGCTTGAGTGCTCGCGGTGAGTATCGTGACGGCAACTTCCAGTCAACGCAGCTCTTCACGATGGCAGGCGATATCTCCATTAACAGATCCTTCGCGATCCTGTCACGCCAGGAGTTTCATCGCATAGAGCAATTCCAAGCGGACCAATCATTGCTGCGGAGGCGGCTCCACTCCCTCTGGGGTGCCGCGTTCCGACCAATCAGCAGCGATGCACTCAACGTGCTAACAAAGTTCTCCTGGTTGGACGAATCCAATCCACGAATCGGTGCCCTCACACAGACCGGCGACGAACAGCGACTCATTGCCGCAGCCGAAGTAATTTGGGCTCCGGCGGTCAAGACAGAGTTGGCAGGTCGTTATGCCGTCCGACATTCGGTGGCGCAGCGGCCTACCGACGGTGGAGTCACGCAGCGTTTGGAATCGTGGGCCGACTACCTGGGGATGCGCGTCCAGCAGAACATAAATCAATGGGTCTCCCTGCGCGCTGAAGGCCGTCTACTGCTCGAGCACACCAGTGACACGCAGCGGTGGGACGCTACTCCAACCCTGGCAGTCGTGCCAATAAGCGCTCTCGAAGTCTCCACTGGTTATCGCTTCGGTAACTTGATGGATCCTGACTTCAGCGTTCACGGCGGATTCGGTTGGTTCTTCACCGTTAGCGCGCGAGTGACCGAAACTGTCTTCCCGAGTGCTGCTGAATTCTGGCGCAGCCGATTCGACAAATGACCTATCAACCAGGATCCTTATCCCAGCCTACTCAACACTTCGGAGAGTGTCGGTTCTCCGATTTCCTGCAGCTCGTACCTGACTCTCAGAGCTGGCTTCTTGATATCTATGAGCCTACGCAGATCTACGGGGGAAGCAATTAGCACCAGGTCAGCAGGAGTTTTGTCAATTGTCTCAGCAAGTTCGCGGGTCTGCTCCTCCCCATAACCCATGGCGGGCAGCACCGATCCTGTGGTCGGATACTTCTCGAACGTCTCCTTTATCGAGCCAACTGCATAAGGCCGAGGATCGATGATCTCCTTGGCTCCGTGTTTCCGCGCGGCTAACCAACCGGCACCATATGCCATTTCACCGTGTGTGAGGGTCGGGCCATCCTCAACGACAAGGACCCTCTTACCTTGTACTTGCGCACCATCTTCAACGAATATCGGGCTCGCTGCTTCGATGAACGTGGCAGTCGGGTTTAGATCCCACGCGATACGCCGCGTAGTCTCCACCTGCTCGAAGCCTGCCGTACCCACTTTGTTCACTAGGACCACATCCGCCATCCGGACATTGGTCTCACCTGGGTAGTAGCGGACCGCATGATCGGGACGATGTGGATCGACCACAGTGATGTACAGATCTGCCTTGAAGAACGATGTATCGTTGTTACCACCATCCCAGATCACTACGTCCGCCTCTTGTTCGGCCTGGCGCAGGATACGCTCGTAGTCGACACCGGCATATACGACTGAACCGGCTCGGAGGTGCGGCTCGTATTCTTCACGCTCCTCAATTGTCACATCCTGCTCTTCGAGATCTTCGTATGATTCAAACCGTTGAACCGCTTGCTTCGTAAGATCTCCATAGGGCATTGGGTGTCGCACCACCACAACCCGCTTTCCCCTCGCCCGTAGAATCTCAGCCACACGTCGGCTTGTTTGACTCTTGCCCGCTCCCGTACGCACCGCGCAGACTGCCACGACTGGAACTGACGACTCGAGCATTGTGTGACGCGGGCCAAGCAACAAATAATCCGCACCCGCGGACATCGACTGGGATCCCACATGCATTACGTATTCATGTGAAACGTCGCTGTAACTGAATACGACTAAGTCAATCTTGTGCTCGTGAATCAGGTTTGACAGCTCGCTCTCCGGTTCGATCGGTATGCCGTTGGGGTAACGAGCCCCAGCAAGCACCGCCGGATAGGATCTATCGTCTATGTTCGGAATCTGTGTCGCCGTGAAGGCAATTACATGGTATTCAGGGTTATCCCGAAAATGAACATTGAAATTGTGGAAATCACGTCCAGCGGCCCCGAGAATCAGAACGCGCTGAGCCATATACTTTCCTCCTACTGATGGTTGTACCAATGTCAAACATCAGTTGTCATGATGAAGAGAGGCTGTTTGGCAAGCGTCTTGTACTTTGGCCTGAGGCGTTCGACATTGTAGTACTTGTTCAAATCTACCATCTTCTTCTGGCCAGTAACTACGTCAATTGGCACGCTATCGTATACGCCGTTGCGAACACCAACGAGCCGTCCGTGCGTGCCGGATAGTATCAGGTCAAGAGCCAGGTTCCCAAAAGCCATTGGTGCGATCGAATCCAATGCATCCGGATCGCCACACCGGACCATATATCCAAGGCGTTGACTGACCACGTTTATGCGTCGTCCTTGGTTGTACTTGGGTGACAGTTCCTTCAGGAGAGCCGCCGTTCGATCTCCTATGCCACCGAGCTTGCGATGTCCGTATTGATCTGCCTCGCCTCCTTCGAATGACATTTCTTCAGACTCAAGACGAGCGCCTTCAGATACGAGCACCACCGCATACTTGCTGGGGTGGTTCGCCCGGTCCTCCACCAACAGGCTGGTGAGGTGATCGATATCAAACGGGTGCTCGGGAATCACACAACGATCTGCG
>JARRLJ010000420.1:0-6895 GCA_037387025.1 Gemmatimonadales bacterium | reverse complement strand
TCCTGGAAATACCTGTCGGCGGAGCCTTCTTGCATGGCCGATAGCGAACCCATTCCGCGCACGGTCTTGAATCGGCGGCCTTCTAGCAAGAAACTCTCGCCTGGGCTCTCCTCGGTGCCCGCCAACATCGACCCCAACATGACGCTCGAAGCCCCCGCCGCGAGGGCCTTGACAGCATCCCCCGAGTACTTCACACCACCATCTGCGATAACCGGAATGTCGGCCGCACCCTGGATCGCGTCGATAGTGGCCGTAATCTGCGGCACTCCCACACCTGTTACCACACGCGTGGTGCAAATGGACCCTGGTCCAATGCCGACCTTTACGGCATCCATCCCCCGTTCCACAAAGGCTCTCGCTCCATCGGACGTCGCCACGTTGCCACCAATCAACTGTGCGTCGGGGAAGGCTTCCCTCAATTCCCCAGCCGTGGACAGAACTCCCTCGGAATGGCCATGTGCAGAGTCAACCACCACGGCATCGGCACCGGCATCAAGCAGCGCTTTTGCCCTATCTCTAGCCTCGTTGCCCACACCCACAGCCGCGGCAACTCGAAGTCGACCGTGCTGATCCTTGTTCGCGTCCGGAAACAACCGTCGTTTGAAGATGTCCTTGACAGTAATCAGCCCATTGAGAACACCTCTTTCATCGACTACAGGTAGCTTCTCTATCCGGTGCTCTCCCAAAATGCGCTCGGCTTCGTCAAGGGTGGTTCCCACAGGTGCCGTGATGAGGTGCTCCTTGGTCATGACCTCACTTATCAGCCGTTCCATGTTGCGTTCGAATTGGAGATCACGATTCGTGATGATTCCTACGAGGAACCCCCTGTCGTCCACGATGGGCACTCCGGAAATCTTGAACCGTTCCATAAGGGCCGCGGCCTCGCGCAATCTGTGATCGGGCCCCAGCGTTATGGGGTCGAGTATCATGCCGCTTTCGGAACGCTTCACCCGATCCACCTCTGAAGCCTGCCGCTCAATAGTCATATTCTTGTGGATGACACCCAGGCCACCGGCTCGCGCCATCGCGATGGCCATTTCAGCTTCCGTCACCGTATCCATAGCTGCCGACACGAGGGGAATATTCAGAGTGATCTCACGGGTCAACCGGCTGGTCAAGTCTACGTTCTTGGGATGAGTCGTTGAGTGGCGGGGAACCAGCAAGATGTCATCGAAGGTTAGGGCATATCCGGAGCGCAACCTAGGCATGCATGCTTCTCCGCGAATACACAAAGCCCGCCTCGCACATAGTGCAGAGCGGGCATGGTTGTCGGCGAGTTGGGTGCTCCATAGCACAAGGTAGCCGGATGACTACCTTCCGGTCAAGCCGATTATGCTGTCTTGTCTTTGGACTCCGGCGCCTCATCGTCGGCACGTCCGGCCTGCTCCGTCGGTGCCGTGCTATCAGGTGTAGCTTCTTCCTCTTGCTGCGCAACTTCTTGCTTCTCTTCATCTACAGCTTCGGTAATCGCACCTGACCCTTCTGCCGGTGGCTGGTCGAGGCGCTGCAGTTCATCGACGACAGCCATTCCCGCTTCCGCTACTCCCCGCACGACACTCGAAGCCGCTTCCAGCACTTGTGTGGTCCCCTTTATTGCCGCACCACCGATCTTCGTCGCCCGCAGCGTCCCCTCCACATTGTCTGCTAACTTTTCGAATGGAGAGCGGTCACGTGAACTACGATTGTACTTGGAATGCAGAAACTCTATGTAGTCGAGCAGCTGTCTCGCCTGCTCGTCGTCGAGTTCTTTCACCTTCTGCGCTATCGTCGCTCTAAGTTTGTCAGAAAGACAACGTAGACGAAACCAGCCTCCGGCAACGGTCCGCGGGCCAGAACGTACTGTTGACCCTCCGATATCTCACTACGGAGTTCGTCAGCCACTTGTGTCGCGAGGTATTGGAGTGTCCACTGGATGAGCTTCCCGTCATATTCCTCCGGGCGGGCGCGTACCTCCGCTCCACTCACACCCTCGAGCACACCCTCCGCTGCCAGTTTTACATCCGCTTCGCGGACCCAGCCCTCAGTTTGAATTCGTACCCATTCGCCCGAACGGGCCAGTATGCGCACAGGAGTCTCCGCCTCTAGAGTTCCGGTCGCCTCCCCTTCCGGAGCCCGTGCTAGGCTAGCCTGATGGGCCAACAGAGCATGGTCTAGCGTCGCCGTCGGCTCAGCATTTTCCGCCACCTGTTCCTGAGCGGTCCGGTCCGCCGACATTCGCTCCACCGAACTCGCCCAAACAAACCCGTTCCGCTGCACCTGGATCCAGTTTCCCCTGCGGCTCAACTCATTGACGTAAGTACCTTGGGACAAGCGAGCGCGGATCGCGCCGTTAGGAGTTTCGCGGAGGTTCTCCCCACCAGCCACATTGACGCGTAGGTCGAATTCTTCTTGATCTGACTGTCTGACCGACCTGGACCAGATCCATCCATCCAGTGTCACTGCAACCCAGTTGCCTCCTGACGGCGTGCCTGACAGGGTCACTCCCTCTAACACTTCGGCCAAGATTGGCGAATTGGGTGAAGCTTCACGACGGAAGTTTTCCGCACGCACCATCCGGTAGCGCTCCTGAGCCTCGACGACGGGAGCTGTCGGATCAGCCAAACCTATTGACGACAAAACCAGGCAGGCTGGTAGCAGCGTGTGGAGACAGCTAGATTGCCTCATGCTTCCTTTTATTTTTGAGGATTCTAGAATGACGCTCACCGTATGTCAAACACGGTCGGTAGCACCGTGAAACGGTTTCCAATAGCAGCACTCGTGCTTCTTGCGGCTTTGGGTACGTCGTCAGAGGTTCGCTCTCAGGTTGGCCATCCACCGGAGTCTTCACCCTACACGCCTCTGCGGGCAACGAAGGTAATATCGCTTGGGATTGGGTATTTGGGGGGGTCCGAGGGATCCGCAGCTGTCGGGCCAACGGATGGGCCCCTTGCTATAGGCCGCTTCAACATGCGCATCGGTGGTCCCCTGGAACTCGATGGCTCCTTCGGAATGGCCAATCTCGAACGTGCAATTATCGACCCTTTGACCGTCCCGACAGATAGCATCGTAGGTGTCGCCAAACAGACCGTGACGCTGCTAGATCTCGGTATCATGCTCCTACTCACCGGGCAGAAGACGTGGCATCGGACCGTTCCGTACGTTGGTGCCTCGTTTGGGGTCGCATTCGGTGGCAGCATTCCCGAGGATACTCTGAGCGGGTTCAATTTCAAGACCCAGTTCCAGCTGGCACCTACCGTGGGATTCCGGTGGTATCCATCGGACCGGTTGATGTTCAGAATTGAATTCAGAGACATTGTCTGGCGTCTGTCTTACCCAGGTACATTCTTTGAGATTCCAGAAGACGACATATCGGCGAGTCCCGTCCTAGACCCCACGGTAGCAAATGACACGGAGTGGACTCACCACCCGAGTGTCCTTTTCACGATTGGCTACGCTATCAGCTATTGATCCACCTATGCTGTGCCGCCCGGGGAAGCGCAGACCGTGCGTGTGCTCCCGTAAGGTCATAGATTGATGGACGTGACCTCTGCACATCTGACTCGGGTGATAACCTTCTCCGCGGCCCACAGATATTTCCGACCTGGCTGGTCCCCGGAGCAAAACGCCGCCGTGTTCGGTGCTTGCGCCAGCGAGCACGGGCATGGGCATACGTACGAGTGCAGGGTGACAGTCAGAGGTGAGGTCAACAGCGAAACCTCCATGATAATCAACCTCACACAGTCGAAGCTCTTGCCGTGTTCATATGGAAGCGGATCTCTTCTCGGTTGCCAGCTGAAGTAAGACTCGAAACTGTTCGGATCCAAGAGGATCCTTCGCTTTACGCCGAGTATCGGGGGGAGCAGTGATCGTCAAGCTCGTGTCGTACCCGTGGGCCGAACTACCAGGAGGTGGACGTGCGAGGTGCTGTTCTAGCCGGCGGCGCCGCAAGCCGCTTTGGCGGCAAGCCCAAAGGCCTCGAGCAGGTCGGTGGTGAAAGGATTCTCGACCGCGCGATTCGGGCCGTGCAGTTGGCTGCAGGAGAGGCACCGCTTTTGGTAGCCAATGTACCCGAAGCCGCCGATTGGCGGCCTGATCTGCAGGTGCGGCGGGACGCGCTGCAGAGCTGCGGAAGCCTTGGAGGCATCTACACAGCTCTGTCCGCTGCCGAAGGACCGGTCTTGGTCCTGGCGTGGGACATGCCGTTCGTTCCCCCTGAGCTGCTGCAGAGTTTGGTCAGGCAAAGTCAAGGTTTCGATGCCTTCCTCCCGGAAAGTCCCAGCTCCGAGAATGACGTGGAGCCGTTGTGTGCGGTGTACCACCCGACGTGTTTGGCGCACATCAGGAGGAACCTGGCTGACGAAGACTTCCGAGTTCAAGGTTTCCTGGAGTCAGTCCGCGCGGGTACTCTGCCTTCATCCGAGGTTACGCGCTACGGTGACCCAGACGTCATCTTCTTCAACGTCAACACTCCGGACGACCTCCAGCAGGCACAGGAACTGTGGAGCAAGCAGCGCTAGCTCTGAGAGTGACACCAACCGAAGCCGCCCGCGCTATTATCCACACCGTACGAGCGTTGACACCGGAGCACGTGTCACTCGCCGAAGCGCTGGGCCGAATCACAGCCGAGAACATATCTAGTCCAATCGATCTGCCCCATTGGGACAACTCAGCAATGGACGGCTATGCCGTCCGCAGTGACGATGTCAAAGGAAACTGTCCCACGGAACTCAAGGTAGTTGAGAGCGTACGTGCGGGGACTTTTCCTTCCAAAGAGTTGTCCGCAGGACAATGCGCCCGGATCTTCACAGGTGCTCCCCTTCCGCGGGGCAGCGATGGCGTCATCCGGCAAGAAGACACGACACCGCTCCAAGATGGTCGCGTGAAGATACATGACGATCGTGATGTGAAACGCAACGTCAGACGCCGAGGGGAGGACATCAAGCGGGATACAGTGCTTGTGGCTCGCGGGTCAGAAATGGGCCCGGCGCAGATCGCCATACTGGCATCGGTTGCCAAAGCAGAGATCCTGGTTCACCGACGACCTAGTGTAGCAATCCTTGCATCCGGTGATGAGATAGCCGATCTAGAAGAGGCGACCGCGATTCTCCAAGGACGCAAGATCGCCTCATCCAATTCGTATGCGCTCTCGGCGATGGTACGGATGGCAGGTGGATCTCCATTACTGCTCGGAATCGCGCGCGATGATCCTGAGGACCTGCGAGCCCGGCTAGCAAGCGTAGGCGAAGCCGACCTATTGATTACCTCGGGTGGCGTGAGTGTTGGAGAACACGATTACATGCGATCGGTGATGCAGGACCTCGGAGCAGAGCTCCGATTCTGGCGAGTTCGGATGCGACCAGGTGCGCCGGTAGCGTTCGGCGTGTGGAATCAGATGCCTTGGATCGGTCTACCTGGCAACCCAGTCAGTACGATGGTCACTTTCGAACTCTTTGTGCGTCCTGCAATCCGCAAGATGCTTGGGCACCGTTGTCCTTTTCGGCGCGTGGTATCTGTCCGTCTCACAGAACCCATCACGCTGCACGCCGAGTTGTGCCACTTCTTGAGAGTCGTGATTGAAGAACACGACGGTGAGCTGAAAGCCAAGTTGACCGGGCCACAGGGTTCAAACATCCTCACCTCCATGGCCAAAGCAAATGCGCTGCTCATAGTACCGGAAGGCCAGCTCCAGTTGCAGGAGGAAACAATGCTGAAGGCCATTCTACTCGACGAGACCCGACATGTTGAACAGGTCCCGTTCTAATGAGCAGCTGCATCACGGAAACTACGTGCGGTGAAACCCTATTCCGACGTGGCGGCGGGTATGAGAACAATTGGCCTGTTAGGCGGGATGAGTTGGGAGTCTACGGTCCCCTACTATCGCATCATCAATGAAACCGTCAAGGAAGCGCTCGGTGGCCTCCACTCAGCAAAAATCGTCCTAGTGAGTGTCGATTTCGAACCCATCGAACGGATGCAGCACGCAGACGAATGGGAAGAGACAGCCAAAATCTTGGCAGCGGAGGCCCGCTCGGTAGAGCGTGGCGGTGCTCAATGCCTAGTACTCTGCACTAACACGATGCACAAGGTCGCGAGCGAAATCCAGAAGGCCATTGATATTCCCCTATTGCACATAGCTACCGCGACCGGGCGAGCGGTCACGTCCGCCGGACTTGCGAAGGTCGGCCTCCTAGGTACCAAGTTCACAATGGAGGAAACGTTCTATCGGCAACAGCTGGAGAATGATTACGCACTGGATGTGATGATTCCAACCGAGCCAGACCGCAATACCGTCCACAGAATAATCTATGACGAACTATGCCTGGGGATCATCCATGAGTCATCACGTGAGGCGTTCAACCAGGTGCTTGCCAGCCTTGTCGGATCTGGGGCAGAAGGGGTGATACTAGGCTGTACTGAAATATCCATGCTCGTGCGACACGAGGACTCCGCTGTGCCTTTGTTCGATACAGCTGAACTCCACGCTAAGTACGCTGCTCGTTGGGCTCTGCAAGAAGATAGCTAGATTAGGACTGCCAAAAGACACCTGGTAGTGGATGGGGGACGGACACCGTCCCCTTTTACATTCCCGTTTCGGCTACTCAGAGGTCATGGTTCGTATCGCACGTCCATGTAGTCTGGGAACCACATAGCCGTCGTTACCTTCTGCTCAAGGTCTTCAAGCACAGATTCTGCTGCGTTTCCTTCCGCAACAGCTCGCTTGATCGCAGCACATGCAACTGCATGAGAGCACTCGCGAATCCTAGTCAACTCCGGATACACGGCGACTTGGTCCAGATCATCGTCAGTTACTTTGTCCGCCAACGCCTTGGCTGCATCGAGGAACATGCCGTCGGTCACACGCCGTGCACGAGAGACGCATATCCCCAATCCCACTCCCGGAAATATGAACGCATTG
>JARRLJ010000419.1:0-3184 GCA_037387025.1 Gemmatimonadales bacterium | reverse complement strand
CACGCTCACGGTGGGCGATATCCGGTTGTGCGCAGAGCTGAACGACACCCCCACCGCCCAGGCCGTCTTCGACTCCCTACCGATCACGGAGAACGGTAGTACATGGGGCGAAGAGATCTACTTTGAGATCCCGGTAGATGCACCACAATCTCCTGATGCAACGGAAGCGGTGAAGGTAGGTGATCTCGGTTATTGGCCCGTCGGTAGAGCCTTCTGCATCTTCTTTGGCCGAACACCGGCTTCAACCAGCGATGAGCCACGTGCCGCTAGCCCCGTCAACCTCATCGGGCGAGTGCTGGATGACTCAACGGTTTTGACTGACTCCGCCCATGGGGTCGAGGTCAGGATAGAAGCGGCTACCTAGCGCTGTGGCTACAGTGAGGTGGCGGATGGGATCGACAACGTGTGCGATAGCATCCCCGAAAATCATCCCCGATCCGAAGTCTCCGGCTTGATCAAGTCGTACAGCATCACGCTCTCGACTCCGAGATCATCTCGCCACCAACCCATCACGTAATCTGTGCCGATGTCCGTGACTACGAATCGCTCGGGAAACGCAATCTCCCCCAACCACCTACCGTTGCGATCGAACACGCTCCAGCGCGGTGTGTCTTCGCTTGGCGGACGATATTCGGCGACCCAGAGATTGGCTTCCGAATCAACCAGCAGCGACGCGCCTACCCGTCGGCCGGTTTCGTCGAGTACCTGAGGATCAAAAGCGGGGAAGCTGGGAGGGAGATGTGACTCCTCCAGCGAGTGCAGCACCCACTGGATTTCGGGGTTGTCCAGCCTGTCGTACCAGATATCACGCCATTCCTGTACGAGGCGCTCCTGATCGCCACGTGTGATTGGGACCGGTTCATGCTCTCTGCGGATAAGACGCCGCAGTTCACCGTCTTCTGAGTACGTCCGTATCTCGTACTCCTGGGAATTCCCGGCATAGATTCGATCTGCGGTCACCGTCCAGACGAAGCGGGGAGAAAACGCAACATCAGCAGGGCCGCGGATCCTTCGCTCACCGATCGCGCGAGTCTGGACGTCTCTGGTTCGATTGGGGAAGACACCTATGGTATCGAGCAACTGACCCCAACCATCGAACGACAGTAGCATGACGCTGTCGCGCACGAGTCCGGTGGGCAAGTCATCGTTGTTGCGTCGCAGAGTCAGGGCGCCCAGGTAGGTGTCCTCTGACAGGCGCCCCCGGACAACCGGAAAGAACCTAGTGTCTCTTTGTTGGAGACTGATGTCTCGGATGTGGTCTCCAGCGGGGTCGAAAACCGTAATCCGACGTAGTGTCTGGTCGTACACGAAGACCGAATCCCCCGGTAGCTTTCCCACCCAATCGAGTCGCCCGAATTCGCCGGGACCACCACCTCTCCCGCCCACGTCCAGGAGATGAGTTCCCGCTGCATCGTAGTAACGGATTTCCCGGGTGCCGTTGTTGCCGATCACGATCCGGCCATCGCTCAGTTTCAGTGCGCTGCGAGGTTGAAACAGCTCATACCTTGGGTCGCCGCCGGTCACGCCAATACTGACCGACGGAGTTTCGGCCACTCGCCAGCCGAGCCCGGCTCTCCAGGCTGGATCCAAACTCTCGACGATCGTGACACCTGCGCTGTCCCGCACCATATGCGTTGGGGAAGCAGGTTCCCCTTGGCATCCGTGTACCCCGAGGCCGAGGGCCGTCAGGACAAGCGGTGAGGTTCTGTGCATGTGATTTTCTCTGAGAGTATCCGCATCGCAACGTGCAACCAGGGGCAGGGATGTACAAGGTGCTTCGAGCACGACTGCGGGTGGCGCAATCGTTGTTAATCGCAGCTATCCGTGTTCGCAGGCCTCGGGCTTGCTCCGACCTGCACATCGCGTAGAATTGGCTATCTATGGCAACAGCCAACCCTTAGTCCCATGCCTTACATATGGAGGATCGATCCGATGCATTCGCCTTGTTGGCAGCTCCCACGGCGGCTGGTAACGGCTGTTCTGACAACGATTGCCCTGGCGGCAATCGTGGATACGGCAAGCGCACAAACGGAGCTGGAGCGGGTAGTCGCCGACATCGAATGGCGCAATACCGGGCCGGCCATAATGGGCGGCCGCATAGCAGATCTGGCAGTGGTGGAGTCGGACCCCGCCACCTTCTATGTAGGGACAGCTACGGGAGGCGTCTGGAAGACCACCAATCATGGAACCACTTGGGAGACAGTGTTCGATAACGAGTCCACATCGTCTGTTGGCGACGTTACCCTCGCTCTGTCGAATCCCAACATAGTCTGGGTGGGAACGGGCGAGCCGCAAAACCGCCAGAGTTCTCCCTGGGGAAACGGCGTCTACAAATCGACGGACGCAGGGCGGACATGGAGCCACATGGGACTTGCCAACACACACCACATTTCCCGAATCCAGATCCACCCGAGCAATCCTGACGTTGTATACGTTGCGGCCGTGGGTCACCTGTGGGGCCCCAACCCCGAGCGCGGTGTGTACAAGACGAGCGATGGAGGTGCCACCTGGGATCTCGTGTTGTTCGTGGACGAGAACACCGGCGCCATCGACCTGGCAATGGATCCCGGCGACCCCGAGACTCTGTTTGCGGCCATGTATCAGAGGCGGCGCACCGGTTTCGGTTTCAATGGCGGCGGTCCTGGTAGCGGCCTTTACCGCACTACCGACGGCGGCGAGAACTGGACGGAACTGACAAACGGACTGCCCGAGGGGGACAAGGGACGAATCGGAATCGACATATATCGGCGTGACGGAAACATCGTGTTCGCCATCATCGAGGCGAGACAGGGCAGAGGTGTTTATCGATCGATGGACCGGGGTGAGACGTGGGAGTTCAGGAGCGAAACCAACAACCGGCCGATGTACTACAGTCAGATTCGGGTCGATCCCAACGATCCCGAGCGCCTTTATGCCGGTGGCTCAAACCTTTTTCGGTCGAGTGACGGAGGCAAGACCTTCACTCCCGATGCGGCCAGTGAAGTACACTCAGATCATCACGCCTTGTGGATCGATCCCAACAACTCCAACCACTTGATCTTGGGCGGCGACGGCGGCGTCTCGGTCTCATTCGACAGATCCGACCATTGGCGCCAATTGAACAATATGATCCTGGCTCAGTTCTATGAGATCGGTGTTGACATGCGGGATCCGTACTACGTGTGTGGCGGCCTGCAAGACAACG
>JARRLJ010000418.1:0-3195 GCA_037387025.1 Gemmatimonadales bacterium | reverse complement strand
GACTTGCACTAGATTATCGTGAAACGCCGCACCGTAACCCATGTCGGTTTCGCGGCCGAGCGAGCAGAAGTTGACTGTACCACCCTCGGCAATCCACCAGCCGTTCGTGACCGACACACAACCGGTCTTTATCCCGTTGTCCAGTCGTGCCGCGATCCTGATGCTGCCGCGATCGTTGAACACTTTGACCGTGTCTCCGTCTCCGATCGACCGGGCAAGAGCATCAGTGGGATTGACGAGCAGAAATGGCGCGTCACCCAACTGCTTGATCATGCGGAGGTTGTTGAACTGCGAGTGTATCCGGTTCTTGGTGTTGGGCGTCATCATGTATAGTGGATACTCCTGAGGCGTCGGTGCGTCACGGAGAGTCGATTCGCTCGGCTCGAAGTAAACGGGGAGCCGATTGGCATGCCAGCGTCGCGCCGCTTCGTTCGACAACAGCTCGATCTTGCCGGACGGGGTAGGGAATACGTAATCCGAAAACGCTATCTCCTGGTGACCCGGTGCCAAGACAGGCCCTTGGCGCAGCCGCTCCAGTGACAAGTCACGAAACGGTTCCAGCTTCTGACTGAGAAACTGCTCGATGGCTGAGTCTCCGGGTTCAGGAATACGTCCCGACAACTCTGACTTGCTCAATCCGAGTCGGCGTGCGAGTACGTAGTAGATCTCTGATTCAGGCCTCACCTCGCCCGGTGGGTCCAGCACTTTCTGTTTGAGCTGTATGTAGGGGTGCCAGTACGCGCCGATCACGTCGGACTGCTCGAACATCGTCTTGGCCGGCAAGACGAGATCGGCTTCGCGTGCGGTGTCGGTCATGAACTGATCCACCACCACGCGAAACTCCAGCGCCCGAAACGCGGCTAATACAGTGTTGGTTTCCGGGTTCTGTGTTACAGGGTTGCCGCGCTCGACCCAAGCCATACGCAGTGGCGGGTCCTTTGTAGCGAGCATGTGTCGGCCCAACAACGACGTGGAGATCGAAACGCGGATGACGCCGTCTGGTTTCTCGGGAGGGAAGAACGCGATCGGGTCCTTCACCTCGTCGAAGATGTGGCTCTGCAAGTTGGCGTAGACCCATCCCGCCCCCGGCTTCCCGATGTTGCCCGTGATCGCCAACAGTGCCAGAATCGACCGCATCGTTTGGCCGCTGTTTGTATAGCGTTGCATGCCGAAGCCGGCACTGATGGTTGCGGGCGACGTGGTTCCGATCAGCTCCGCAAGTGTGTGTATTTGCTCGACTGGAACCTCGGTGATTCGCGCCGCCTTGGCAGGCGTGAATTCAGCTACCGAAGCGGCGAACTCTTCGAAGCCCAACACGTGCCGCTCGATGAATGGTCGGTCTACGTGATCGTTGGCTATCAGGAGATGTGCGATAGCGAGCCCGAGGGCTCCGTCGGTTCCGGGCCGCGGTTGAATCAGCAGCTTTGCTCGCTCAGAGGTCTGGGTCCGCCGCGGGTCGATCACGACCAACTCGGCGCCGTTCTCCAGTGCCTGCTCCACGAACACCATCTGATGGATGTTCGTCTCGGCCGCGTTCTTGCCCCACATCACGATCAGCTTCGCGTTAGCCAGATCCCATGGGGCGCTGTGCTTGTTGTCGCCCAGAGTGAGTCGCGTAGCCTCAAGGCCCGCCGGCCAACACAGGTCACCAAAGGTGGTGGTGCAGCCGCCGTACAGCTTCCAGAATTCCATGCCCACGGCGTTGAGCAACCCCTTGGTCCCGCTTCCGGTGTAGTAGAGCACGCTGTGTGGCCCCGTGTCGTCCCGGATTCGAATCAGGTTTGAGACTATGAGATCGAGCGCATCGTCCCACGAGATCCGTTCGAACTCGCCTGATGCCTGCTTGCGACGTAGCGGATACAGCAGCCGGTCGGGAGAACGCACTCGTTCGACGTAGCTCAGGCCCTTGAGACAGGCACCCTCGAGTGTCGCATGGTTGTCGCGGTGAGGCTCCACCCGCCGTAAGCGACCGTCCTCGATTTCGACCCGTAGGCTGCACGTGCTGTAACAGTTGCGCGGGCAGGCGGTGGTGTAGAAGGGCATGCGGGATCGTGGCTCCGTGAGGTTGTTCGGTCAAGGGGTACGCCAGTATTGCCTTTGACTCGAGTCAGTCCTACTGTGGTCCGACCATCTGGCGGGGTGAATCGTGAGACGCAACATTCCTTGGTCGGTAGCGGCCATTCTGGCAGTGCAAATCTCAGCACAGCGTTCCTCGTCATCGCAATCCTCGCTGTCGCGGCGCTGATTCTTCCCAAGCTCCTCCGCAATGGTCGACCGGCAGATGTCGCTCCTGATGCCGAAGACCCAGCTGGTCTCGCACTTGAATCGGAAGCGCGACTCGACCCTACACCTTACCGGCGACAGATCGTTCAGCTCGAGCAGCAACTTTACAGCGAACGGCCTGGCGGATTCGACGATGCCGATCGAGTCTCAGGTCTGGCACGTGAGTTGAGCATGGCGGTACGAGGAGACGGGAGAGACCTGACGAGGTCACAGGCGTTCGGCAAACTGTTCGACTACGCTGGAGAAGTGGGCGTCCAAGCGGATGTCGGCTACACTACAGCCAATCTACCTGCGCTGCGGAGCCGTTGGGAGCAGGTGCGCAATGAGGCGTTTGCCCCAGCGGAGTGGTTCAGGAACTCCACGCCGGCTTTGACAGCAGCGCAATCTCCTTCGCAGCCAGTCGTAGACCAGCGTACAGTCCAAGGACTGCGAGACGCGGCAGTTCAGCTGGAACAGATGATTCGAAGAGGACGACGTGAGGCGCTGTCGATTCCCGAGGCCAGGGTGGATGCCGCCCTCAATACAGCAGAAGCTCGGCGGGCGGAGCAGCAATGGCGATCCTGGTCCGACCGGTGGCTGCGTGACCTGGACGGAGTGGCCCGGTATATGCCGTCAACGCCAAGTGCCAACGCGGATGTCAACGTGACGATGGCCTATCAGGAGTTGTCCCGGGCACTAGGTGAGCTACGGCTAGTCCAGCATTCCGCGGCGAGTACTACGACAATCCCGTTCAAGTACGAACGCGAGCAACGCTTCGAATCTGCGAGTCGGTACGTCGAACAGGCGAGGGAGTACCTGGACAAGGTTGGTTAGGCGGAGCGCTGCGGTAGGAAAGGGACTCGCGCCACCTCGATTCAAGCGAGCGGCGATGGGTTGATTCTCGCGTGCTTGACGGGCGGGGACACAGACTCT
>JARRLJ010000417.1:0-3844 GCA_037387025.1 Gemmatimonadales bacterium | reverse complement strand
ACAGACCATCGTAACGCCCGCCTCCGCATATGGCCCGCAACGACTTCTCCGCATCGAACAACTCGAATACGATTCCGGTGTAGTACGCCAGACCCCTCACGATGCCCAGGTCCACGTCCACGAAATCACCCATACCGAGGGCATGCAATGCATTCACACATTCCTCGAGGGGCTCTGCTGCTTCCCTTCCTCCCTTCACTCCCTGGACGGCCGCCAACACGTTATCCATCCCTTTGATGTCGCCGCAAGACAAGATCTGTTCCGCAGTACTCTGCGGGACTCTCGCGACCGAGGATAGCTTCTCGACCAAGACCTCCCGCGGCTCACGCTCGATCTTGTCGATGTGCTGAAAGGCGACGGCCACATCGTCTTCGCTCATGCCATGGGGGTCAACTAGAGCTCTCAGAACTCTCCTGTCCGACACACGCGCCCTCACGTCCTTGGGTCCGAGTCCCAGACATCGCATTATATCGAGCGTGGCAGCAATCAGTTCAGCATCGGCCAAGGGACCTGGCTCTCCGATGATGTCCATATTCAGCTGGAAGTGTTCGCGTAGCCGACCACGCTGGGGTCTCTCATATCGCATGAGCTGCGGCAACGAGTACCAGCGAATGGGTTTCTTGAGTGCCGATGCGCGCGCAGCGACCATGCGGGCCAGCGTGGGGGTCATCTCGGGACGAAAGGCCACGGCACGGCCGCCCCGATCTTCAAACGTATACAACTGTCCCACGATCTCCTCACCACTCTTCTTCACGTAGAGTTCGAGCGGTTCGAGAGGTGGACCGTCGTACTCCTGAAACCCGTAGCGACCAGCGACATCGCGCCAGGCCTCGAAGATGTGATTACGGAGAGCTGCTTCTTCGGGGTAGAAATCTCTAAATCCTGGCAGCCCTTGCGATTGCATCGCAACAATCTACCCGAGCGGCGCGAAGCCGGGCAAGCGGCTCATTGCGTCCCCCACCGTGTGAAAGGACCCCGTCACCAACACGGTCCGCGCATCTCGTTGCACCCCCGATAGAGCCGCATCAAAATCAGGCTCCAGCACAAGGCCTGCACCGCCCAGTGAGGCTAGCTGCGTGAGGTTCGAGATGCGTTCTGCTGGTGCCGATGGCGGAGTCGATATCCACAGCGAGTCTACTTCCGACTGTACGGCATCCAGCATGGATGCCCAATCCTTGTCGTTGAGAACTCCGATTAACGCGTTCAACGGCCGGCTAACACCGAGGTCCCTTATCGTTCGGGCCAGCGCCGCAACCGCGGACGGATTGTGCGCAACATCGAAGAGCCATTTGCCGCGACGGTCAAACCGTCCGGGCAACCAGGCAGCTGCGATCCCACCCTCAATCGCGTCCTCCCCTGGTCTCCATTCGCTGGGGAGCGCCGCCAACACTACTTGGGCTACCGCAGCGTTGCGTCGTTGATGGGGTCCTGCCATGCCTATCCGACCGTCATATTCCAACCCCGGCGAGACTTCCGCGATCGGCGCGCCTCGCGCCTCCGCTGTCTCTCTCAGGACTGCAACCACAGACGCGTTTTCTTCTCCGATCACGAAAGGTATTCCGCTCTTCGCTATACCCGCTTTCTCCGCCGCAATACCTTCAAGCGACTCCCCCAGATAATCCGTATGCTCGAGGCTCACCGCGGTCACGGCAGTCACGACAGGATTCACGACATTAGTGGCATCCAGCCGACCACCCAACCCCACCTCGATCACCGCGATGTCAGCCCCTCTTGCAGAGAAATCGGCCAGGGCGATTGCAGTGGTTGCCTCGAAGAAGCTCGCCTGACATTCCTCAACCGCGTCGCGGAGTCGGTTGGTCCACATGGCAAAGGCCGACGGCGAGATTGGCAGCCCCGCCACCATCATCCGCTCACGCACCTCTACGAGATGCGGTGAAGTGTAAAGCGCAACTCGATGGCCGGCCTGCTCGAGGGCAGACGCCACCATAGCCGCTACGGACCCCTTGCCATTAGTACCGCCGATGTGAGCGCAGGCAAAGTGACGCTCAGGGTGCCCCAATTGCCTGAGCAGGTAGCGGGTCGGAGCAAGCGACCATTTCTTTCCACCGGTGGGACGTGAATACAGGAATTGGCAGGCTTCTTGGTAGGAAAGCGTCAGGTAGCAGCCTCCACGCCTTGCATCATCCGCAGCAACCGGTCAGTTGTCTCGCGCAGCTTGCCACGTGGCACGACGCAATCGACCATTCCATGCTCCACCAGGAATTCGGCGGTCTGGAAGCCCTCGGGCAGATCCTGGCGGATGGTCTGCTGGATCACCCTGGGGCCTGCAAAGCCGATGAGGGCACCGGGTTCAGCTACATTCACATCGCCTTGCATCGCAAAGGAGGCGGTGACTCCCCCGGTTGTCGGGTTTGTGAGGATCGAGATATATGGGACGCCTTCGTCCCGCAACCGCGAAATCATGGCCGATGTCTTGGCCAACTGCATCAGACTCAGGACACCTTCTTGCATCCGGGCTCCGCCCGAAGCAGAGACGATCACCAGCGGAGAACGCTCATCGATGGACCTCGCCGCAAGCCGAGCTATCTTCTCCCCCACAACCGACCCCATCGATCCGCCCATGAAGGCAAACTCCATTGCACCGATGCTCACATCCTTTCCCGTCAGCTTGGCGGATCCCGTGACGATCGCGTCCTGTGGACCGGTCTGCTTCTCCGCCCTTGCTATCCGTTCGGCGTATCCTTCGAACTCCAGCGAATCGACGGATCGTAGCCCGCAGTTCATCTCGACGAAGCTTCCTGGATCGGTCAGGATCTCAATGTATCGACGTGCTCCTATCCGCCGATGGTACCCGCATTCCGGGCACACTTGCAGCGCGCGGTCGAAGTTCTCAGTCAAGTCAACGTGACCGCACCGCTCACATTTGTCCCATGCGTCGGGAGGGATGTCGAGACGCTCCCGTTGCACCTTGCGCTGCTTGCGGTCTTTTCTAAACCACGCCATTCACAATCCTGTTGATCTCTGGTCGGGAACACTCCCTCGTGGAGTGTACCGGGACGTAAAATGTCGTTGGCGAAACCGGGCAGCGCCACCCCCTGAGACTCTCATATGTTGAGGGGCGGATTGGACATCCGATGATTATGTCCCCAACGAAACAACGCCCCGGAAGCCGCGGTTGAAGCGGCCTCCGGGGCGTTCAAGACTACGGGTGCGGCGCGCGAGCGCCGCCATCGTTACGGCAGCGTCACAACTATGTGCGTGACAAACATGAACCCCACTCCGAACACGACCATGCTTGAAAACGGGTCACTAGCCTTTCGTGCGATTCTGATGAGAGCCAGAACTAGTGCCGCAAACAGCGCCAACGTCACGAGCACGCCGAAGAACCCGAATTCTTCAGCCACCACAGAGTAAACGAAGTCCGTATGTTGGGCTGGGAGGAACGCAAGCCGTTTCTGCGTACCTTCCGTGAAGCCCTTACCGAGCAGCCCTCCTGATCCTACAGCTATCTTGGATTGGATTATGTGCCAACCCGTCGCCCGCGGATCAATGTCCGGATTCAGAAAAGAGAGCAAGCGATTTTGCTGGTACGGCTGGAGTCCGCTCCACAAGGTCAGAGCCACTAGACCCATCGAGAGATTGGCAGACCACATCGCCAGCCCTTCAACGACGTACGGCCGAATCCAAAGGATGAAAACAGTGAGAAACACCATCCAAGCTCCCCACGCCCACGTCGCGAAACAGAACAGCAAACTGAGTCCGGGCGACACCAACAGGAGCAGCAGGGAGGGCTTCAGTCCCGCCCAGTAGAGGGCGCCAAATAGGATGGCGATAAACACGATCGCGCTGCCGAGGTCGGGCTGCAAAGATACCAGAAGAAAAG
>JARRLJ010000416.1:0-3203 GCA_037387025.1 Gemmatimonadales bacterium | reverse complement strand
CCAAAGTTGCCAAGCACAACCGAATCGGATTGAAAGCCCGCCAAATTGGCTTGAACTGTGCAGTTCGCTAGACCGTTGTCTAGAGAGGACATCGAGGCGGGACCTCCCGCTTGAAAAGAGAAGCGACCTTCGCTATCTGTGGAGGTGTAACCTGTCATGCCGCCGCACCCGTACTCCACCGTGACGTTCGCTGGAAGAGCAGAGCCGTCGGCTAACCTCACATCACCCGAGAAAAAAACAGGCTGTCTTGGCTCCGGGGCGGGGGATCGAGGTCGTACCGGTGTCCGGTCGCGTCCGGGCCTTGGTGCGTTGGGAGGAGGTTTTGGTGTCGCAGGGCTGTCCGGAGCTCCGTTGGACTGTGGTGATGGTGCACGGCTGCCGGAGTCTTGACCCAGGCAAAGTTGAGCGGACAGCAGTACGATCACAAAGATCGATACGGGTGAAACCCTTTCAATCGCCACGTGCGTAGCTCATTCTCGGCCTCATCCTACAGCCTAGCGGTTTGGGGAAAAAAGTCTTTCCTCGTTGTTGAAGGGCCCAGATGTGCGGATGGTTGAGGCTGCTGACGGCCTTGGCCTCACGCTCGAAGCGTTCTCTGCGTTGGGGGTCTGAGGCCAGATGGTCTGGCAGGACGTTGATGGCTACAGTGCGGTCGAGGCGCGTATCCGTAGCTTTGTACACCTCCCCCATACCACCGGCACCGATCTGTGCCGTGATTTCGTAGGGGCCGAGTCTTGTGCCTGCTGCGAGGGGCATAAACCGACCTAAGCTGGGTACGAGTAAAACCTGCTAGATGTTATAGAAAGAGAGGGTTGGGGTCAAAGGGTAAGGAGGAGTGACGGTAAGCCCTATCGACTAGCTAGCTTCCTCGAACGTCGTTTGGACGAAGCCGCTGGCGCGGCGGACGCTGCGCGTGTGTAATAGAGGACCGCTCCTGACTAAGACTAGGTATTGGGATCGTAGGGAAAAGGAGGGATATCCCTATGATCCGAATGACACCGAACCGACGATTGATGCTGGAGGAGCTCCAGCGCCGTAACTACGCTCCGATCACCGTTGAGACCTACCTGAAGATCCTGCAGAAGTTTTCCAAGCACTTTCGCAAAGCGCCAAATCGATTGGGGGCCGAGGAGATCCGAAAGTATCAGGTGTACTTGTTTCGGGACCGAGGGCTGTCGGCCCGAACCGTGGCGCAGCACGTGGCCGCCTTGCGGTTCTTCTTCGTCAAGACGTTGAAGCGGTCCTACTTGCTGGAGGACATGCCGTGGCCGAAACAGCCGCGTCGATTGCCGGTGGTCCTGTCGCGTGAAGAAGTCGGTCGACTGATCGATGGGGCACGCACGCCGAAGCAACGGGCCATGCTGATGACGCTCTACGGCACCGGGATGCGTCGGTGTGAGCTGGTGCGACTGAAGGTCACCGACATCGACAGCCAACGGATGGTGATTCACATCCGCAACGGGAAGCGCCGCCGCGATCGTACTGTTCCCTTGAGCCCGCGCCTGCTGGAAGCACTCCGCGGCTATGCCCGGGGAAAGAAGCTTCAGACTTACCTGTTCCCAGGTATGAGAGGTCGCCGTCAGGTCGACCGGCCCATCTCGGCCAAGGCGGTCTGGCACGCTTGCCGGGAAGCGTCCGAGCGTGCCGGTATCCGCAAGCCGATCTCACCGCACAGCCTGCGTCACAGCTATGCGACCCATTTACTGGAAGACGGCACCGACCTCTACACGATCCAGATCCTGTTGGGTCATGCCGACCTGAAGCACACGACCCTTTACCTGCATCTGTCGAATCGCCATCTGGAAGGGGTCCAGAACCCACTGGATCAGATTCCGCTCATCGCGAGTCACTCATGAGCCGGCCCACCCTCGAGGTGGCCGATATCGTCCGTCATCACGCCTCCGAGTGGGTCCCGCATCGCCGACCCGACTCGGGTCAGGCCCGTGTGCTGAATGCCATCCAGCGTTGCCGCACTCGAGACCTGGGCGGGCATCGGGACCGGTGCTCCAAGGCCGACTGCCCGTATCGTGCCATCTCCTATAACTCCTGCCGTAATCGTCATTGCCCCAAGTGCCAGACCGGGGCTCGGGACCGGTGGGTCGCCGATCGCACCGGAGAGCTACTGCCCACCCGCTACGTCCACGTCGTCTTCACCGTGCCGCGACCCATTGCGCGTCTGGCCTACCAGAACAAGCGCGTGGTCTATGACCTGCTGTTTCAGGCCAGCGCTGCCACGCTCTTGGAGATCGCCCGAGACCGGAAGCATCTGGGCGCCCGGATCGGCATTCTCAGCGTCCTGCACACCTGGACGCAGACCCTCCAGCATCACCCTCACATCCATTGTGTCGTGCCTGCCGGTGGCTTATCGGCCGATCACACCCGATGGATTCGAGCACGTCATCGATTTTTCCTTCCGGTGAACGTGCTGGGGGAGGTGTTCCGAGGCAAGTTCCTCAAGCAGCTGCGGCGGGCTTTCCAACGCGGAGAGTTGCGCTTCTACGGCGATCTGGCTCTACTGAACGACCCGAAGCGCTTCCGAGCCTTCATCGGACCGCTCCACAACGTCGATTGGTCGTCTACTCCAAACGCCCCTTTGGCGGACCGAAACACGTGCTCCACTACTTGGCGCGATACACGCATCGGGTCGCCATCTCCAATCACCGGCTCGTCAGTCTCACCGACGGACAGGTCACGTTCCGATGGAGGGACCGCAAGCACGGCTACGCCTTCCGCACGATGACGCTTCCGGCCGAGGAGTTCCTGCGACGCTTTCTCTTGCACACCCTGCCGCGCCGTTTCGTCCGCATCCGTTTCTTCGGCTTCCTGTCCGCACGTCAGCGTGGACGACTCCTGCCGCTGTGTCGGCACTGGCTCGCTCCATCCACAGCGACTGAAACGGTGAAACCATCGGCCGAAGCGTGTCCCACTACCTGGCGGTGTCCGGAGTGTGGCTCGCCGATGAACATCATCGAGCGCTTCACCGCGCTCCAAATCCTGCGTCTTGAAAGGAGGGGATGGGATTCGTCCTAGAGATTGAGCTTCAAACTGCGGTCACCGGGTCGTGCTTCGGCACGCTCAGTCGGCGTGTGCCTTTCAGCCCCGAATCGGACCGTCGTCCCGCGGAGCGAACTGGCTCTCGTAGGCCCCGATCGCCGCCAGCTTCTTCTCCCAGGTTACCGTGACGTCGACGACGAACGTCGGAC
>JARRLJ010000415.1:0-3204 GCA_037387025.1 Gemmatimonadales bacterium | reverse complement strand
TGTAGCTGTCAGGGTCCCATTGCGGTCGCTGCTCTGCGTTGGCCACTTCCAGACCGAGGTAGAACAGCAGCTGCACAATGCGCGCTTCCTTGTCGGCGTCGATCTTTTCCACAGAGTCGCTAGGACGGTGATAATCAGGGTGCGTTCCGTTGAAGAAGAATAAGATCGGGACACCGCGCCTCGCGAAGTTGTAGTGATCCGACCGGAAGTAGAACCGCTCGTTGGGCCAGATGTCGTCTATGGCAGTCATGCCAAGCTCCGGGTGCTCGGCATTCACTCGATTGAGGGTTGCTCCTAGGTCAGAGTGCTCCTTTCCGATCACCACGATCGTGTCGGGCCAATTCCGTCCTACCATGTCCGCATTGAGGTCCGCCACGACGTCACTCAGCGGTACCGAAGGATTTTCGGCGAAATGCGCGCTGCCCCAAAGGCCCTTCTCCTCGCCGCTCACCAGCAGGAAGATCATCGAACGTCTCGGCCTCGGGTTGAGCATTGCAAAAGCCTCCGCGGCCTCGATCACCGCGACTGTTCCCGAAGCGTCATCGTCGGCCCCATTGTAAATGCTGTCCCCGTCCACGGCGCGCCCGACACCCACGTGATCCATGTGGCCACTGTATATGACGTATTCATTCTTGAGTTCGGGGTCACTTCCCTCAAGGATTCCCACAACGTTGGGTGCACGACGCTCGGTCACGTCCCGCGTCGCAGTGACTGCGACGGTAAGGTCTTTCACGCGGCGGACTGCCGGTGCACCATCAGCTGAGACGTGGGTGCCAGCACCCAACAGCTCCTGGGCGGACGACTGCCGCGACATCAACAACGGTACCATGCCTTCAGGTTCCACGACTTGTCCGCTCACGACTGTCCTTCCGCGACCCTGTCGCGCAAAGAAACGCCAGGTACCGTCAGGGATGTCGGCCAAGAGGATTATGGCAGCAGGATTCTCCCGCTGGACGGCTGAGAGCAACGTCTGGCTCTCTTCCGACAATCCCCTCCGTTGTGGGTCGAACTTGGCGGCCTGGACCACGATAGCTCCGGCGAGCGACATGGTTGCTGCTGGCTCACCCGAACCGTTTACGATGATCACTGGACCGCTGATCCCGTCCGGAGCTGAGCCGCCACCTACCTGCACCACACTCTCACCGGGTATGAGACTTCCCCCATTAGATGACGTCACTCTGAGGGAGGTTAGTATCTCATGAACTGGGTAGTACTGGATATAGCCGCCATCGTCGGCGCCAGGGGCGAGTCCCATGCGGCGGAATTCCTCTGCTATATAGTGGGCGGTCATATCCAGACCGGGACTGGGGGTATCCCGACCCATCATAGAATCGTCCGCGATGACGCCGATGCGATGGCGTACGTCCTCGGCAGTGATCGAGCCGACCGCCCGATTGAGCCCATCCGATCCCTGGGCTGCCAGGCTGACGGGTGCCACGAGCGAAAGAAGACCTAGTGCTAGGCGATTCATTGAACTCTCCGTCACAGCTTTCCGATTGAGTGAGAATAGACACGAATAGTACAACGGTGGCGGGCAATGTGTTACGGAAGCCCGGCTCAGGCTCACCCAAGCTGTCGCTTCCTCAACAGCCTTATCGCCGTCTCGTCATCGAGCTCGAGTCGGGTTTGACCTTCTTCTTCGGCGGAGCCTTCCGACCCGGTGGATTGGCCTTTGCAGTCGTGTCCTTCTCGCCTGGACGCGTTACTCTTGTCGGATCTGGTTTGGTCGTGGTCCCGCGTACAGGACTAACCCTTCTAACTGGCACCGGTACCGACCGTTCCGCATTCCCCCTATCCTCCGGTTGCCGCCGCTCCAATTTGGGCTGGATCCTTACCGTGGTTGGATTCATCGGAAGCAGACGGTACCGGGTTGACAGCCTTCGATCGTTGGACGGCATGGCCGGGTCGTATGTCCTGCGTGGTGCGATTTCGTTGGCTCCCGCAGGCCTTCGGACCGGAACTGGGACTGCTCCGACTCCTCCCACGTCACGCGACGTAGCGCCGCTCGACACCGCTCGCCGACGGGTAGGGTTGACCGGCCTCGATCTCACCCGCGTGACGTATGCGTCGCCATTGGTGCGGCTCCTGAACACATATCTCGCTTCTACCCGCCGTGGCCTCACGTAGACCACTCTCGTGCCTGGGTATACCGTAGCTGGGTAATAGTAGGGATCGTCGTAGACCACGATCCTGAACCTGGCGCAGTATTGCTCGTAAGGGTCCCAAGACGGGTATGCCACGTACGTGTGACAGTCATAGCAGAGGAACCTCGGATAATCGTATTGGTGACCTACGTGGTAGGGGTAGATGTCGTAGGAGTATTCGTCATATGCGGTAACCGGCACCATCCGTTCGACCATGGCCGTCAGTGCAACGTAAGGATCTCCGGCAATCCGCCCCTGGTAGCCGATGTTTCTGTAATCCCAATGCTCACCATCGACAAACTGGCGGTAGTCGAAGGGAACTCTGCTCGCCACCGCAAAGATGTAACCGGTTCCCGGGTAATCGTTGACAGTGAACGCATACCGGTCCTGCTCGTTAGACGGACTCCACACCTCGAGTCTGTAACCGGCAGGCACGAAGTTGTTATGCCATGGCCGCTGTGGATACATGACCCGCACACGACCGTCGGTGTCCACTCGGAAAACGGTCACGAAAGCATCCTCCTCGGACCGGAACCATACATGTGCGCGATCTCCCTGCTCGAACACGTCGGCCGATGTCCACACTTCTATATATGGGCCATACAAAGGTGCCCGCAGTTTCGCCATCTCACCGCGGCTGGGAACACTCGTCCCGGCGGCAGCAGTCAGCAACATCGTCGCGGCGACCATCGCGTTTGTCATGGGGACACCTCCTAACCGTCCTTCAGCGTGCAACACCTCGCGCCCCCAAGGAGCACACAACGTGCCATCAAATGCCAGCGTACAAGTTATTTAATAGCAAAGCTTTACGAAAGCGTGCCGGTGTCTCGCAGCCGGCAAATCGTCCTCTGGGGATGACACATGTACGAGGTGTTAGAATTGTTGTTGCCGGCGGAGTTCAGAGGAGAGGTGAAGACTTGGTCGAGCCCACCAAACGACGTCCTGATTTGCTGGATCCCTATACGATTGCCCAACTGGGAGGGATCGAGTTGGTTGCCCGAGGCATCGTGGAAGGATTCAGCACATCAGGACGTCGTTTGGTGGGCTCGACCAAGTCTTC
>JARRLJ010000414.1:2081-5288 GCA_037387025.1 Gemmatimonadales bacterium | reverse complement strand
TGTCGAGCAGAACGAAGGCAACACCGACTCCCAGCCCCGCACCCAGCAGGCTCACGATCGCACTCTCCGTCAGCAGTTGTTGTGCTAGCCGCCGAGGCCCTGCTCCAATCGCCGCACGCACCGTGTGTTCGTGCTCCTGACCAGTCGCTCTCGTGAGCATCAGGTTTACGACATTCACACATGCAATGAGGAGAACCGCGGTCACCGCCGCCATGAAGATCAACAGCACGGAACGTGAGTCTCCTACGAGGTGATTCCGGAGTACCGTAGCGGATGCCCCGAATGTTCTGTGGGACCCGTCCCTCCATTCAACCTCGAGCGCTCGCGCCTCGAGCATCGACCTTGCCTGTTGCACCGAGCGCCCCTCCCCAACTCTGCCCACAACCTGGTAGTTCGTGCTCCCCGGTCCCCGACTGGCCCACGCGAGCGGCATCCACAATTGAGCGGTTGGTGTCGGAAAGTCGAAGTCCCTCGGCATTACACCAACCACAGTGTGTGGTCGTTCCCGCACAGTTACTGTTGTTCCTATGACATCTGGGCTTCCACCGAAGCGACGTTGCCATAACCCGTAGCTCAACATGATGGTGCCCGGCGCCTCCAGCGCGTCATCTTCGTCGTGGAACCAACGCCCAGCCACGGGCTGGACGCCGAGCGCTCGCAACAGACCCGCGGAGACGAGTGTACCGGGCAAGATCTCGGTGCCGGCCCCCAAGTTGATTGGATAGGTCCACGAATCGTCGTAGATGCCGACTTCAGACAAGATGTCACCGGTGGTTTCACGCCACAGTTCAAAGTTCGGATAGGTAACGTGGACCTTCATGTGCTCCAACATGTAGTCGTCGTATGCCGCCCAGACAGCACGAGTCTGCTCGTCCACCGGCTCGTACTCGAGCACAACTAGACGACCGGGATCTGCGTATGCCAACGGTCGCAGCAGCACCGAGTTTACGACGCTGAAGATCGCGGTGGTGGCGCCGATGCCGAGGGCTAGCGTCCCTACCGCTGCGACCGTAAAGGCGGGCTTTCGCAACAACGAACGCGTTATATGACGAGCGTCCTGCCAGATGCTCTCCATCAGAGCACCGCGTCTGGTTCTCCGATCGAGTCCAAGAACCGATCGGGCAAATGACCAAACGCTGGAGGCCATCGGGCCAATGTGTTCCATGACGGGCCACGATCGCTGAGTCACCGAGCGTTCCAGTTCGGCCACGAAGTCCTTCGGCGTGACAGTGCGTTCTTTCGGATCCAACTGCATTGCACCTGCAACCGCAGCTGCCAATGTCCGCGGTATGTGGGGCATGTGTTGTCGCAAGTCGGGTACGGTCTCTCGGAATCGCTTCGAAACGATCTCCATCGTGTTGGTGCCGGTGAACGGCTTCACACCTGAAAGCATCTCGAACACCACGCAACCGAGACTGTAGACATCTGAGCGAGCATCGAGCTGCTGCTCGCCGGTCGCCTGTTCTGGACTCACGTACGCGGGCGTACCAGCCGACGAGTCGATCTCACGTCTCTGCCCCCACTCGAACATCTCGCTGTGAATCGCTCGGGAGATACCGAAGTCGGCTACGTAGGGATGGTCCTCCGAAAGCAGAATATTCTCGGGCTTCACATCACAGTGAAGCATCTGCCGCTCATGAGCATATGTGAGTGCCGCTGCAACCCCACCCGCGATCTGGGATGTTTCCACCACAGTCAGCCGACCATCGCGGACGAGCCGCTCCCGTAGCGAACCACCCCGGATATACGGCATTACATAGAACGGGTAGCCAGCTGCCTGCCCCGAATCGTGCAGGCCGAGAATGTGGTGGTGTTCCAACCGGGCAGTGTACCGGATTTCCTTGAGGAACTGATCGGCACCGATTCCACTCACGGCCTCGGGCGATACCACTTTGACGGCCACCAACCGCCCATGCTTCACGTCTCGGGCCAGGTAGACCGTGCCCATCCCCCCGTGGCCCAACTCCTTCTCGATCAGATACCGGTCGGCTATGGCGGCCTGGAAGTTGGCGTCCGATACCCCGGCCGGACCCGATTCGATAGCGAACAGATCGTCGAATTCGACGTTGAATACCTCGAGCAGGCGATCGCGCGTTTTGGGAGAAGGATAGGGATGCTTGCCATTTACGATTTCGGACCAGTGACCGCGCGAGATGCCCAGCTTGATAGCCCAGTGGTTCTGGCTCAGACTGCTCTGGGCCAACATCTCCAGCAACCTCTGCTGCTTGAGGCGTACGCGCACCGTGGATCTCCCGCTAGTGGGGGCTGACACTAAGATATCCCCAATTCGTCAGATGCTTGCCGAAAGATTCCGGTTTTAAGAAGAAAGTGTTCGGTGTCGTTCGGTAAGGGACAGGCACGCCGCTGAGTAGGACTACGGCAAGGCGTACAGTTCGTTGGCCTCTGCTGCAGCATTCTGAAGGATTGCCGCCGTATCCTCTGGAATACTGACAGTCGTTCCAGAGGGCAACTCGAACGTCGCCGGCAGTCCTATTGGAGACACTCCCGTCAGCTGTTGCAGGATCACGAGAGCGGCCAGGTAGGTACCGGCTTCTCTGGGATGAAAGCGATCCGGCCCGTCGAGCTCGAGCGTGGGATCACGCTGCCATGCCGCAAGCCACGCTTCACCGACCGGATACAACAGGCCGCCAACTTGCTGGGCAGCCATCGTATACGATTCACTGACGCCGTCGAAATCAAAAGATCTGGACTCAGCTGGCCACACCATGTATAGGGCCGTCCGGCCTCCTGCACCCGAGATCTCTTCGTCGAAGAGCTGAGAGTATTCCAGCAACGATGGACGTCCCTCGGTAGCTGACGGCCCCTGCTGGAGGACTGTGACGTCCCAACCTCCGTCCGCGATCGCTGCGCGAGCACTGCCTTCGACCCAATGGTCCTCGAGACCGAAATTGGCAAAGGCGTAGACTCCCGTGTGGACCGGGCCCTCCTGCGTGGAATCGACCAATGCTTCCAGCATCCCCGGTAGATCATTTGTGTATGTCAGGCTGTTCCCCACGAACAGGATGTTGTACTTCGCATTGTCATCGGCCTTTTGAACCAAGCCGGTGCCGTCTCCCAACGCGAGACAGCCCAGCATTGCTGGCAGCGCTGTGAGGACGAAGAATCGTCTCGCCTTCATGGGGATTCTCGAGTTTAGGTCGCCACTCAGAGTGTAATATGGAATTCGCCGGGCCGAGGGGCCCGGCG
>JARRLJ010000414.1:0-2071 GCA_037387025.1 Gemmatimonadales bacterium | reverse complement strand
AGATGTTGATTACTGCCGCTTTATTTTCACCGATCCGTTGGTTGTCACTGCCTTAATCGTAGCTCCCCCATCACCTAGTTCGGCACGCAGGCGACGGCCAATCTTGCCGGTCACGGTGATCGGAAAGTCCACGTTGATGGAACCGTTCGTTGTGGCTGCGTCGAGCACCCCATTGTACGCCTCCGGGATGCCCAAGGTGATCGAACCATTCGTGGTCCGGATGTCCACGCCCTCCCCAACCCACTGGTCTCCGGCCAGCTCCACAACCACGCTGCCGTTGGTCGTACCACCTGTCACGTCACCACCCACCCCCAGGAGACGGATGTTGCCGTTCGTGCTGCCCACCCTGAGATCTCCCATCACCTTCGTCACTTCGACGTTCCCATTCGTGGCTCGCAGCGCCAGATCGGAGTTGATAGGAACCATCGCGTCGTAAGTGACCGACCAGGACTCACCCCTCCCAGATTTGGGGCCCTCGGCCTTGAGTGCCTGCCCAGAAGTCACTAGGTTCACTTCTGAAACGAGCGCCCTCGCCGCATCCGGGGTTCTCGAGCGCCCTTCGATTCTGGCTCTCACCAAGACCTCGCCCTTATCCCACCCCTGAACCTGGACGCTTCCGTTGGGACTGGCATTGAGCTCGGTCAAGCCGCCGGCCGGGAGCGTGAACTCTCGTACCTCGCAGTACCAACCGCGGCTCGATGACCGATGCTCGAGGCACCACGCGTCCGTTGCAGCCGGTACCTGGACGCTCACGCTTACCGCATGTTCGTGCTCATTTCCCCTCTTCTCGAGGGCCGGTTTTCCAAACATCCAGGCGAATCCCGCCGCCGTGATGGCTACCGGTATGATGTATGACTTGGGGCTCACCCCTCCACGTCTCCCCTACCCTACGGCTAAGGTACCGCTCTTCGTTTCAAAATGGCGGCTGACAGAGCCTTGATTAGGCCTGTCTAAAACTACGTGTTCGTGCAGACGGGCGACAGGGAGGGCAGAACGCAGAATATCGAACGCCGAATATTGAATGGGGAATACCGAGGATCGAATTATGTTTCCAAGAATCACATGATGGACTAAAGCGCAACCACTTCGAAATCGGAAGTCCTTTGTTCGATTCCCCGCTTCGGCATTCGCCTTCCCTACATTCCGGCACTCAGGAAGAACCGAGTCCCGAGCGGTCCCCGCGTAACACCCACGGCCAGCACCTTCCCGAATCCGGCGGGCTCGAGCCAAAGGCCGCCACCGACGTCAGCCAGCCAGCCATGGGACGACGCTCCATTGTAGAACGCGCGCCCGACGTCAGCCACTCCCAACAGACCATACCGCATCTTCCGGTTCATGACAGTGATTGAACCGGTCGTTAACCGAAGTTCAGCCCCCCCGTAGACCGATGCATCCCCCACCAGGCCTCCACTGGGAACGCCCCGGAACGATGAACCGCCGCCCAGCACAGCGGCCTCATGGATGGGAACCGCACCCCAGACCTTCTTCACACCACCCCGCACGCCTAGGAAGGGGCTGCCGGGAACGTGGAGAGCAAGGGCTCCACGGATCTCGCTGTGTACCTCGGTGAACGCCTGGACCACATCCAGCATTGCCGGGAACGCCGAGCCCCCAAGAGTGACAGCCGCGTGACCCACCGTTGACCCGAGGATCGGCCCCGCCAACGTCATTTCGGCCTGTGCGCCGAGCTGTCCGAACCCGCCGAAACCGTAGGGCTGTGCGAGTCCCGACGACGCTGACATGTCTGCGCCAGAGTCATTCGTCAGTCCGGGCGGCGACGGCGCGTCATCCAGATCGAACCGCGATAGGGTGTATTTGAGGACCGGGCCGAAATCGACTCTGATATTCGAGCTACCGAAGGTAAAGGTGGGTGCTAGGGAATAGCGATTCTGTTCGAAACGGATCGGCTCGTCTCCGAGTCGACCTCCTAACCCGTAGAACCGCATGTCATCGAACAGGTCGGCTCGGGCGGACAACGAGAAGCCAAGGTGCGGGATCAGTTCCCGCTTGTTGGAGCTAAAGCCTATGGCGAGCTCCTTTGTTATCGAGGCAGCGACACTGAGAGTCGCCC
>JARRLJ010000413.1:0-3209 GCA_037387025.1 Gemmatimonadales bacterium | reverse complement strand
GTGCGTTCTTACGTGCGCTCGTGGTCGAGACCGCAGGCAGGTAGATGTAGCGCGGCCCATCCGCCTCGTGTTTGACGTAGCCTTTCTTCTCCAGCTTGCCGAGCATCGCGCGGACGGCCGAGTAGCTGGGCGGGTCGGGCAGCTCGGCGAGCACCTCGTTGACAGTTGCTTTCCCAAAGCGGTACACCGCTTCGACGATTTGGCGTTCGCGACGACCCAGATCCGCCAGGTCGGGGTGTGGCATCTCGGATCTCCCATGATTGCCGGGAACCGGCCCTAGTGCTACTGGAGTAGCATCATGCTACTACGGTAGCACTACGGTCGCGGGAGTGTCAAGGCTTCCTCGTACTTTGGATGTTCCCCGGCACAGCATGGTTCGATCGTTGGAGAGGTTCGGTCTAGCGAAGGCTGGCCGCGCCAATGCGACAACACTATCATCGCTAGTCATAGGACGATATATTCACTAGCACTGCTAGTCATTTTGCCGGAGTAGGCTGATGGGAAAGAAATCACTCGGCGAGTTCGAGCATCAGGTTCTTCTGACGATTCTGCGCCTGGGATCGGAATCGTACTCGGTGCCGATCGTATTGGAGATGGAGGAGCGTACCGAGCGACCGGTGTCGCCTGCCGCGGTCTACATCGCGTTGCGGCGACTGGAAAAACGCGGTTTGGTATCGTCGCGTATGGACACCGCGAATCTCGAAACGGGCGGGCGGCCGCGGCGTTATTTCAAGCTGGAGCCCGAGGCGCTGGAACGTCTCGGGGAATCACGCCGCATTCTGGAGCGATTGTGGGATGGGTTGGGTCCTATGGCGGAGCGTGGATGATGTCGTCCTCTGCCGGAAGGGGTACCCCGAGACTCGCCGAGCGTCTCCTGACATGGACGCTGCCGGTTGAAGATAGGGCGCCGGTTGCGGCTGACCTGGCCGAGTTGTTCGCAATCCGTGTGCGCACCCTCGGCAGGGTACGCGCGACCTTTTGGTACTGGCGCCCAGTGCTGGGCTTCGCGAGCCGGAGCCTGGCAGATGGAATGCGGGGCGGCCGCGAGTTGCCACCCTTGAAACGCCCGGACGGCCAGATGCCGCGCCGTGGTCGGCCCTACGGAGAGATACTCGTGAAATCCACGTTGCATGACCTACGCTATGCCGCGCGCGGTATGCGGCGCGCGCCAGCGTTCACGCTTGTCGTATTGGTCACACTGGGCCTCGGCATCGGAGCTAGTACGTCAATCTTCAGCGTGGTGGACGGCATACTGTTACGGCCGCTGCCGTACCCCGATTCAGGCCGGTTGGTGGAGCTGTTTCGAACGGAAGAAGGCGGCCCAAGAGACAATTTCAGCGGCGCCAACTACCTCGATATAAAGCGGCAGAGCAGCTCGTTCGCCGGCTTGGCCGGCCACCGCAACCTCCGATACACAGTCCTTTTCAACGACACACCGAGCCTGATCAACGGCGCTTCGGTGACCTCCGATTTCTTCGACGTGCTCGGTGTCCGGGCTGCAATAGGCCGGACCATCTCGGCCGCCAGCGACCCACCCGGGACGGACCCGGTAGCGGTACTGAGCTACGGAACCTGGCAGGGTCAATTCGGCAGCGATCCCGGAGTGCTGGGGCAGACTCTCCAAGCCGGTGGCAGCTCGTTCACGATCGTCGGAGTGATGCCGCCCAGATTCGACTTCCCCGACGACGTTTCGTTCTGGGTGTCATCACCGTACGAGGTGCCGGAGTCTCCTGTTGACATCGATGACGATCCGGCCTTGGTGCGGAACCTCAGTTGGTTCAATGTGGTGGGCCGCCTCGCACCGGGAGTAACAATCGGCCAGGCCCAGAGCGAGATGACGCTCGTTGCCGAGCGGATCAGCCAGGAATATCCCGCAGTCGATGAGGGCACGCTCGTCGTCCCGTTGCACGAGTCACTTGTGGGCGACGTAAGGGGATCGCTGCTGGTGCTGCTGGGTGCAGTTGGATTGCTGCTGCTCATCGCTTGCGCCAACGTGGCCAACCTGCTGCTCGTCCGCGCGGCGGGCAGGGAGCGCGAGATAGCAGTACGCGTGGCATTGGGTGCAGGACGCTTGCGGATTCTGCGGCAGCTCGTGACAGAGAGCGTGGCACTGGCTCTGACGGGCGGAGCGATCGGCTTTGTGCTGGCGCTGTGGGGCACGGAGGTGCTGCTGTCACTGGCGCCCGAAGGCATTCCTCGGGTTGCTGAGGTCGGCACCGACCTGAGGGTACTGGGCTTCACTCTATCCACCGCCTTGGCAACCGGAGTCATCTTCGGGCTCGCACCGGCCATCCAGTCCCTGGCTCCTGCATCGTGGAGGTTCGCGTCCCAAGGTGGTATGAGGCAGACCACGAGCCACGGCAGAAATAGATTGCGTCGCGCGTTGATCGTGGGTGAGGTAGCAGTCTCGTTGATACTGTTGGTAGGTGCAGGTCTCATGGTTCGAACCCTGGCGACACTCACGGCCGTGGACCCGGGTTTTGATGGAGAGAATGTGCTCACCGCAAGGGTGTGGATTCCCGCGACTAAGTACGAGGAGGACGATGAGATCATTGCGTTCTATCGGGAGGCACTCGATCGGGTGGGCGCCATTCCGGGTGTGCTGTCGGCGAGTGGAGTGCTCAGCCTACCGGTGAACGCCGGGATCAACGGCACATTCACGTTCGAGATCGAGGGCAGAGAGTCCGCGGATGAGGCGGACAGTCCCATCGCCGGATTCCAGGTTGCCAGCTCGCACTACCTGGAGACACTGGGCATCCCGCTACTCCGTGGTCGCTGGTTCAGCGACAGCGATGACTACGATGCCCCCAGCGTGGTGGTCATCAACCAGGCTCTGGCAGAGCGCTACTGGCCCAACGAGGATCCCGTCGGCAAACGCCTCACCTGGGGCGACCCCACCGCGGAGGACACTGATTGGGCCACGATCGTTGGTATTGTCGGCAATACAAGGCACTTCGGATTGGATCAGCCGCCCCGGGCCGAGATCTACCAACCGTATCTGCAAGGCTCGCTCCCATACCTCACCCTGGTTGTGAAGAGTGAAGTGGCGCCCTCCACCCTTACGGGGGCCGTGCGTCGGGCGGTGATGGAGGTAGATCCGGAGCAGCCGTTGTCTGGGGTAGCAACCATGGAACAGGTGATATTCGACTCACTCGGGTCACGGCGTTTCAACATGCTGCTACTGGTGGTCTTCGCCGTCACGGCCGTCG
>JARRLJ010000412.1:0-3215 GCA_037387025.1 Gemmatimonadales bacterium | reverse complement strand
AGCTTCTCCTCGCCTGGCAATACGACGCTCGCCAAATCCAATTGGGGGACGACGAGGGGATGCCTTCGGGTGCCGATGCTGGGCTGGACGACGTCGTCACAGCACTGGGCCTGCTCGCTCGGCAATCCGGTACCAAGCACGGAACCGAACGATAAGCACCGGAGCAGATGATCCCTCGCATGGAGAATCCTTGCACGCTTGAGCCTGAATCTCCACGTCGGAAGCTCAATTTCTTGCCTGGCTGCTTGGTCGTCTCTCTTTTTGGACGGCGGCATTCGACTCGCGTACAATGAGACGCGGTGCGAAGGCATGCAGATTGTCGCCCGTCGCCGGCAGCAGACCAGCCGCTTGCAACCGGTCCCAGGTCCGCTTGAAATCGTGGCACACGCTCCGGTTCAAGCGGTCGTTGCTCCGATACGATAGGCTGCCAACCAGGACGAGGACGGGGTGCTGTCTCTTCCAGAGATTGCGTCCGACGCGGCGCAGAATTCCCCACACCGAGTAGAACTTTCGGTTACACGAGTCCATCTCATTGACGATTTCGTTCCGACTGAGATGTTGGTGACGCGCCACGGGAAGTGTCAGCGTGTAATATTTCCAGTCTTCGGGGAAATGGTCTGAGGCAATGCGTCCTTCCTCTTCCATTTTCTTCCAAAGGTCGGTCCCAGGTAGTGGCGTCAGCACCATCGCGTTGAGGATATCCACGCCGTAGCGATCGGCCGTCGCGGCAATCTGCAGGCCGATGCCCGGCCGATCGACGTCCAATCCCATGATGAATGAGCCGCAAACGGTGATATCGTGCCGCTGGATCCGGAGCACCGAGGCCCTGAAATCGCGGCCTTTCTGAATGTTGTACTTCTTGTGCACCTCGACCAGCCCCTCGTCGGTGGCTGATTCGAAGCCGATGAAAACGCCGGCACATCCGGCCCGCCGGGCCAGCCGGAGCAGCTCCTCGTCATCCGCCATATTGATCGTCGCCTGGCAGACCCACTCCTTGCCGAGATCTGCCTCGATCATCGCCCGGAACAGATCCTTTGCCCGTGCGATATGATCCCGGCGAGTGCCAATGAGATTGTCGTCCACGACGAGCACATGTTTCTCGCCGATCAGCTTGAACTCTGCCACGACATCCTCGATCGAGCGGCGCCGGTAGCTCCTTCCGTTGAATGCGCTGACGCTGCAGAAACTGCAGTTGAGCGGACACCCGCGTGTGGTTTGAATGGCCCCAAACGGGTAGCCGGTCGCCAGGAGATCGTGACGGGGCAGCGGCGTGTTCTTCATTTCCTCTCGACCGCCGGTATACAACGGTCTCAAGGCTCCCCGCGCTGCGTCTTTCAACACCTGCGCCCAGACGCTCTCCGCCTCGCCCGAAACGACGACATCCACCCGACTCGCGGCTTCCTTCTGGCACATGGTGGCATGGATCCCACCCATCACAACCGGTACTCCCCAGGCGCGAAACATCGCGGCCACCTCATACGCGCGCGGCGCCTGAGATGTGAACGCGGTCACACCCACCAGGTCCGGACGAGGCAGGCGCGAATAGTCGGGAAGGTCCACATTCTCATCAACCACCGAGATGTCCCACTCCGGCGGCGTAAGGCCTGCCAGCACCAACAGCCCGAGCGGCTTCCACACGCGGTACTTGTTCCAGTAGTTGTTCCTGTCGGTGATATGCACCAGCGGATTGCGGGGGTTTATGAGTAGCAAGCGCATTTACACTCCTTGGTCCACTGCATAAGGCTATCGGCGTGACCGCACTCGGTGCGCCAGGGAATCAGCTTCTTGACTAAACCGCGCGGAAACCGGGACAGACGCCAGTTCTTTGCCGAGAAAGACGCGGACGTAGCCAAATCCCACTAGCTTCTTCCGCTCCTCGTCCCACAGGCGATAGCCAATGGACTTCAAACTCGACCAGAGTGTGATGGGCCTGACCGCCTGGAACATCGGATGGGATTCGTGGCATTTCTGCAGGTTGTAGTTGGGAATTCGCGGGCTCAGATGGTGAATGTGGTGAAAACCGATGTTGCCGCTGAACCATTGCAGGATGCGCGGCAGCTTGTAGAAAGACGACCCCTCGAGTGCCTGTCGAACGTAGCTCCAATCCCCGTGCCTCTCCCAATACGCATTCTCGAACTGATGTTGCACATAGAACAGCCACACGCCGACCACACCCGCGACAATCATGATGGGCAGCTGAATCATGAGGTATGCCTTGAAACCAATGGTCAGGCTCGCGGCGATCACAATAGCCACCAAGGCCGCGTTGGTTTTTATCGTACTCCAACGTGCACGCCCGCTGTCGCCCGGGAGCCAAAAGCGATAACGGACGAAGAAGACGTATAAGGGCGCCAACCCAAAAAGAAAGAACGGGTTCCGATAAACCCGGTACCAGAGCCGCTTCCGCCTCGGCAGCGACAAATACTCCAGCACGGTCAGGGTCCAGATATCGCCGACGCCTCGGTGATCCAGATCACCGGCGCTGGCATGGTGCCGGGCATGTTCATAACTCCAGTAGTACGAGGGCAGGAAGGTCAACAACGCGGCGAAAAACCCCAGGGCTCGGTTGGCCTTCCTTGATTTGAAGAACGAGCCGTGGCCACAATCGTGAGCAATAATAAAGCATCGGGTCAGAAACCCGGCTGCCGGGATGGCGAGTCCCAGTGTTATCCAGTAGGAAACGTCGAGCGCGAGGTACATCGCACACAGTAACGTAAGATACGGAATAATCGAGGTCGCGATTTGTCGTACGCTACGAGCCAGGTTCGGTGCCTCGTACTTGGCAACGATTTTGCGCCAGTCTCGCAAACCATCTTCAGGTATCGCGGGATGGACCACAGGCAGGATTTCCTTTCTTCAAACACTGTGAGTAGGTTCGAATCATCACGCGATTTCCGGGGCGGGCAGCAGCAAGACGATTCGATTCCAATCACTCAATGATCCGCCGGGCGTGAACACCACGTTGCCACCGGACTCGAGCACCCGCTCGATGACCACGTCGACGGCATCGTCTAACGAATCCCTAACATCTACGTCCGGAGATATGACCGGCGATTGACCCGTTCGCCCAACGCTGCCTCTCAGGTGATAATCATCCTCGACCAGCAGCGTGGCCCGTACGCCCTTGTTCAGCTCCAGAGCCACCGCTTCGAGGCCAGTGGCCATCTGCCCCCGTCCTTCGAACCCCTCGAGAGCCCCCGTCGCTCGGCCCCGCA
>JARRLJ010000411.1:0-3221 GCA_037387025.1 Gemmatimonadales bacterium | reverse complement strand
CTGGGCGGCAGCGGGCCACGTGCCGGATAGTACGTCAGTTGCTTCGGCACGCCCCCGTTCGACGAAACGACGTAGACCTGCTCATCGCCGTCGTACTGACCGGTGAAGGCGATCCACTGACCGTCGGGCGAGAATTTGGCGAACAGCTCCAAACCGGGGTGAGCCGTCAGCCGCACGGCCGTCCCTCCGGTTGACGGTGCCAGCCACAAGTCACCGGCATAGGTGAACACGACTCTGTCACCATGTATGTCGGGGAACCGCAGCAACTTGGTTTGAGCAGTCGCCGTGTTCCAACCGGTGGCAACCAAAAGCGACAGCGCGAGCGAGAGAGTCACCCGTCGTAAAGACATCAGTTTCTCCAGAGAGGCGTTTGTCCGTTTGCGAGGCTGCTAAAGATGATGTGGGCGGGTGTCAGACGGGAGTGTTCAGGGTGGAACGGCACTCGGCATTCTGGGCGGGGCGGAGAGCGGAAGGGCGGTTTATCTTTCCCCGCACCACCGAATCCCGAGACCGGTCATGAAACACCTCGGCAGATCATTCCTCGCTCTTGCGCTAATCTCGGCGCACCCAATATCCACAAGCGCCCAAGCTCAACAAGATAGCGTCGAGGCCGGCCAATTCGACTACGGCAAGATGTGGACGTTTGAGTACGCGCCGGGTCAATACTTCACCGATACATACGGCTTCGACGCCGACGAGGCCTGGTTCGAGCAGGCGCGGCTTTCAGCGGTACGGATCCCCGGATGCTCGGCGTCGTTCGTGTCACCCAACGGACTCCTGGTCACCAACCATCACTGTGTGCGCAGCAGAGTCGCGCGGGTGTCGCGGCCCGGAGAGACGCTGCTGGACAGCGGGTTCTACGCCGCAACCCTGGAGGAGGAGCGCCCCATTCCTGGGTACTACGCCGACCAGTTGATCGCGATCGAAGATGTGAGCGAGCAGGTGTTTGCGGCGATCGATCGGGTCGATGATCCGGCCGAGAAGGTCCGGGTCAGAGAGGCGGTGCTGGGTGAGATCCGGTCGGGCCTGAGTTCAGCCCACATGGGAGAGGCGGCAAACATCCGGGTGCAGATCATTTCTCTGTATCATGGCGGCCGCTACTCGGCGTACGTGTTCCGCCGGTTCACCGACGTGAGGTTGGTGTTCGCGGTCGAGCTGCAAATGGGGTTCTTCGGCGGCGATCCGGACAACTTCACGTTCCCGCGCTATGCGCTCGACTTCGCGTTTCTCAGGGTGTACGACAGCGACGGCAATCCGCATCACACCGATCACTTCTTCGGCTGGGGCAACGAGGGCGTCGAAGAGGGAGACGTGGTGTTCGTGATCGGCAATCCCGGGCCCACCAGCCGACTCAACACGGTGGCGCAGCTCGAGTTCCAACGCGACGTGACCGTACCGGCGAGGATTGCGTTTCTCGACAGTCGGCTCACTGCGATGTGGGACTTCTACGGCGATCATCCGCAAGAAGGTGAGCGTGCCGATATCCGCAATCGCGCGTTCTCGTTGTCCAACTCGCTCAAGGCCAACAGCGGCCGGCTCGAGGCTCTGAGCGATCCGGGAATCATGGCCCGCAAGGCGGTTGCCGAGCACGATGTGCGCGTGGCGATCCAAACGCGGCCAGATCTGAGTTCCCGTTACGGCAACCTGCTGGACGAGATCGCCAAGATCCAGCAGGAGAAGAGAAGACACGCAGCTGCGTACGGCGCTTTCCAGTCGTTGGGTAACAACAGCTCGGGCTCCGCAACCATACGACGCGCGCTGCTGGCGTATAGCATGATGGCCGAACCCAACCCCGCGTTGGGGGACACGCTGGGGAGTGTAGCAGATCATCCCGCCGAGTTGGAGCTCGCGCTGCTGTCCGCGCGCTTTGCCGACTTCGACCGGTACCTCGGTGCCGATCACGAGATAACGCATGCCGCCCTACAGGCCATGGATCCGGCTACGGCTGCGGCAACGATGATCGAGCGGTCAGCGCTGGGAGATCAAAACCGAACGCAGCAAGCGCTTGCTGCCGATTCCCTCAGACCGAGCGACCCGGCGGTAAGTCTGATCTCAGTAATCGAACCGTACTACAACGCGTACCTGAGCGACTATCGGGCGCTGGCTGCCCGTGAGAAGCAGCTCGCCAGCGACCTGGGGCGAGTTCGGTTCGAGGTATACGGCAGCGAGATCCCGCCGGATGCGACTTCATCGCCGAGGATCACCGACGGCGTCGTCAAGTCGTACGAATACAACGGGACCCTGGCGCCGCCATACACCACGTTCTTCGGCATCTACGATCGCTACTTCTCGCACGAGGGGGAATTCGACTGGGCGCTGCCGGGCCGGTGGCAGACGCCGCCCGCCGGCTTCGATCTGACAACGCCACTCAACTTCGTGTCGACCGCCGACACCTACGGCGGCAACTCAGGGTCACCAGCCGTGACTCCTGAACTGGAAATCGTGGGTCTCAACTTCGATCGCAACATCGAAGGCCTGAGCCGCGATTTCATTTACTTGCCGGAACGCGGCCGCAACATCATGGTCGATGCTCGCGCAATCCGCGCCGCCTTGGATCAGGTGTATTCGTCCGATCGCATATTGGCGGAGATCGAAACAGGTACGCTGTTCACGACCGAGAGCGAGGCGGAAGGAGTGAGGCGGTAGGAAACGGGAGACGGGAGACGGGAGACGGGAGACGAAGTAGGACAGGCACCAGAAAACAAAGCCGGAAGGCTGTTTGCCCACCGGCTTCTTTGACGTAGCGAACTGGCTACGCGATCTCACACCCTGTTGATAGAACGTATGGGACACGGCGAACCGCGTCAATGGCGCGGCGGTGCCGTTGTCGGCCACTGATTACCGCTGAAATGGGCACATTGACCCGGTGGCAAGATGGAGCTGTGGCGCGTTGTAATGAACCTATCCGCGCTGTACGGGTGACTCAGCCAAGGTCATTGTGCCGTACAGTTATGCCGCGGTTCGTCGCAAGGGTTGTTGGCTGAGCGTGGAGCCCAACTGGCTACCGTGGCGTCACTCGTTCAGGGTGCTGGCGTGACGGAACTGGTAGACGTAGCAAGCTGACACCTTGTGGAGCGAAAGCTCATGCCGGTTCGAATCCGGCCGCCAGCACCCGCCGCACTATTGACTCGGCGTACCAATGTGCCGAGCTTGTACTTACAAGGTGTCAGACAGAGTAACAGTTCCGTTACGCTAGAAGGGCCGGGGTAGTTCCCGGCCCT
>JARRLJ010000410.1:0-4073 GCA_037387025.1 Gemmatimonadales bacterium | reverse complement strand
GTCGGGAATCCGAAGCGGGATACGTCACGTACCCGCCGTGTGTCTCTGCAGGCGCGCCGCCATCGTTTCCGGCCTCCTCTGGCGAACCCAGTAAGGCGAGCTCGCCCCGTGCCCGCCGCTCATCCAACCCCACCCTGAGACCGTGCCAAGTCCGGTTCGGAACCCGAATGGTGATAGCGTAGATAGTGGTGTTCAACGCATCGATGATGAGATCAGATCCGTAGCTGTAGCGAAACAGCGATGCATCATCCGGATTGGCTTGGGGTGCTCTGGTTCCCAGCGCTGCGAATGCGACCGTGATGGTTTGGTTGGGGTCAACTGGAAGAGGCCTCAGATCGGCATCGGCAACCAAGTTTGGATCGGCTGCAGCAGTGAAGCGCGGCCCCGAGGTCAGCACGAGAATCGCCACGAGAATGACGATAGCTACCCCAGCCATGAGCGTGAACGGGATCTGCCTTACCTGCTGCCAGGCCTTAGCAATCGGTCCCGGTTCGACAGTGGTGGGTGGCTTCGGATGCGTGGTGGTGACCGCAAGGGGGTGCGGTCTTGCAGTCACGGAAGTGCGGCTGGGAGGTCTCGCCGACTGCGATGCAGGAACGGAGGCTTTCTTCCCTGATGCGGGTTTGCGAGTGGCCTGCTGCGCCTTAGCCAGCTCCTGCGCCAAGGTCTTCTGGTCGCCCCCTTTTTCCCTGGCGCACGCGGGACACCCACGCGGATTCTCCTCATTGTACGGGATCTTGTGGGTTGGACACCGAACTAGGGCCATGTTATCCCAGACCTACAGCTTGGGTAGGGTTACACCGCGCTGAGACTGATATTTGCCACTCTTGTCTGCGTACGAAGTCTCACAGTGACTGCTCGAAGGGGTCGATTAGGGCTTGTTCTCGCGCCAGGCGGCTAATCGAGCGGTCAGACTTGATCGACATCGACTCCTATCCCCACCCGGATCGTTTCTAGTACCGATTGGCGCGCCGAGACGCCTGGGCTCCTCCACCAGCTCTCACCAACGGAGCGAAAGATAAAGAGCCTTAGCCTTTGCGCCACTTGTACTTGCTTGACACCCTCCGAAAGGCCTGAGTAACTTCCTGCCTCGCGAACACGTGAATTTTTTCACGAGATCATAGAGTTGCCATGTTGCGGGAGTATACTCCCCTCCTCTTCTTAGTTGCCCTGGTCGTAGTGTCGGCCGTGGCCATGATCGCTCTGTCGCACCTGATGCAGGCGCGGCGTCCCACACCCGTCAAGGGAATGCCCTACGAGTCGGGCATGACTCCCCTGGGGAGCACCCGCGACCGTTTCAGCATCAAGTTCTATCTGGTGGCCATGCTCTTCATCGTCTTCGACCTGGAGGCGGTGTTCATGATTCCGTGGAGCGTGGCCTTCCGTCAGCTCGGTCTGCTCGGCCTGATCGAGATGCTGGTGTTCGTGCTCATCCTCCTGGTGGGTTTCATCTATGTGTGGAAGAGAGGTGCTCTAGAATGGGATTGACGGCCAACCAGGAGAGTGCCGCCACGACGAGCGGCAAGTCGGTCGTATCACAGGTATCGCCCAATTGGATCACCAGCCGGCTCGATTTCCTCGTCAACTGGGCTAGATCAAACAGTCTGTGGCCCATGCCATTTGGCACCGCTTGCTGTGCGATCGAGTTCATGGCTACTGCGGCCGCCCGCTTTGACCTGGCTCGATTTGGGATGGAGCGCCTCGGGTATTCGCCGCGCCAAGCGGACGTACTCCTTTGCGCCGGACGTCTTCCGTTCAAGCTTGCTCCAGTCATACGTCGCATTTACGACCAGATGCCGCAGCCGAAGTGGGTCATCTCAATGGGAGCCTGCGCGTCGAGCGGCGGGATATTCGATACCTATGCGATGACACAGGGAATCGATACCGTTGTTCCGGTCGACGTGTACGTACCTGGGTGCCCGCCGCGTCCAGAGGGGCTACTGTACGGCATTCTGCTGTTGCACACGAAGATTAAAGGAGAGACAATCGCAGATGGCAGCATTCGGGGAGAGCACACGCTCGAGAAGGGCAAGCTGAGGATCCCGCCCTCGTTGGTGGACGAGCTCTCGGAGCCGTTCGGCAACTCTGTTCACCAAACACGTTCATCATAGCAATCCGTGAACCCGTCTGTTGAAGCGCTGAGGCGCGAGTTCGGTGACAAGATCGGCCGCGCGTTGGAATCGTGCGGGGACACGATCGTGTATGTAGTTCCTGATAAGAGCCGCGAGATTCTCGAGTGGCTCAAGGTGACGCCGGGTCAGCATTACGACTATCTGATCGACGTAACGGCGGTTGAATACCGCGATCCAGAGCTCCCGCTCGAGGTGGTCTACCTGCTGTTCTCCCTGGAACGCAAGGTCCAACTGTGTGTAAAGGTCGCGCTGCCCAAGGATGGTGACCTCGCCGTCGATTCTGTGGTCTCAGTTTGGCAGGGAGCGAACTGGCTGGAGCGCGAGGTCTATGACATGTTCGGGATCAGCTTCGTGGGCCACCCTGATTTGCGCCGCATACTCATGTGGGAGACCTATGCCGAGGGGTATCCTCTGCGGAAGGACTTCCCTCTACGAGGGCGCTTTTCGAGGTCGGAACAAGTACGCCAAGCGTTGCACGCCAATCCCGAGGCGCACTACTCACTGGAAGAGCTCTCCATAGCGGATGCATTCAACGACGTCCCAGCCGACATGAAGGAACGACTGGCGAAGGGAGAGCGAGACGCGGTCCCGGAACCCGGGGAGTCTTCCGCCAATGGGTGAGAAGAGAACCGTCGAGCTAGACGTTGGCACTTCCGGGGCCGATCAGCAGGGTCGACCAGTCCGTCTTCCACTCGGCGTAGCTGATGTGCCGGAGATGCGCTCGGAAGACACAGAAGGTGGACTCGGTGCAGAGCACCTCCTCATAAACATCGGCCCCCAACACCCCGCGACGCACGGGGTACTGCGACTGGTCGTGGAGTTGGATGGGGAAGTGGTGATGAGAGTCATTCCCCACATAGGCTATCTGCATTCGGGATTCGAGAAACTGGGCGAGTATCGGCACTATAATCAAATCATACCGCTCACTGATCGTACCGATTACTTGGCGCCGATGGCGAACAACGTATGCCTGGCACTCGGTGCTGAGAAACTAATGGGAATTGAGATCACCGAGCGCTGCAAAGTCCTGCGAGTAATTGCCTGTGAAATGAGCCGCGTCATTTCGCACCTGGTGTGGCTGGGGACTACTGCTGTGGATCTCGGAGCCATGACACCGTTCCTGTGGACCTTCCAGGAGAGAGAGCGAATATACAATCTGCAAGAGGCGTGGACCGGTGCACGTCTGACCACGAGCCTGACGCGGGTAGGGGGGCTCATGGCCGACATCCCTGAAGAGTTCGAAGAAGGACTGCGCTCCTCGTGCAAGCGGCTGCCCAAAATATTGGATGAAGTCGAGCGGATGCTGACGGGTCAAGCTATCTGGTGCGCGCGTACCCAAGGACTCGGCGTGATATCCGGTGAGGATGCCATCAATTACTCGCTATCCGGTCCGATGCTGCGCGCCAGCGGGGTTGAGTACGACGTCAGGAAAGACCGGCCCTACCTGGATTACGAAACCTATGATTTCGACGTGCCAGTGGGCGAGAATGGCGACGTCTACGACCGCTACCTGGTACGGGTGGAGGAGATGAGGCAGTCGGTGCGTATCTTGGAGCAGGCGTTGGACAGACTGCCGGACGGCCCCATCAACGTGGACGACCCGCGCGTGATACTGCCACCCAAAACTGCAGCGATGAACGACATGGAAGCCATGATCTTTCATTTCAAACAGGTCATGGAGGGTGTCAGAGCTCCAGCGGGTGAAGCTTACATGGCGATCGAGAACGGGAAGGGTGAACTGGGAACGTACTTCGTATCTGACGGGACGGCCAAACCGGTGCGCTGGCGCATCCGGCCGCCGTCTTTCATCAATCTCGCTGCACTGCCCAAGATGGCAGAAGGCCATCTCTTGGCCGATCTCATCGCCATCAACGCGAGTGTCGACATAGTGATGGGGGAGATCGATCGCTGATTGCAGCGGTAGGTGAAGTTGAAGACGAG
>JARRLJ010000409.1:0-3223 GCA_037387025.1 Gemmatimonadales bacterium | reverse complement strand
GTGCGCAGTAGGGCAAAGAAGACGAAGCAGACGATCAGCCATGCACTCCCAGTCCGCCACACGTGCACTTGTGGAATCAGGGCTTCTCGTAGGACCCCTGGTAGGACGCCTGAAACGATCGCGACGCCCGAGCTGCCCAACAGCGCTTGCAGTGTGATTCGGTCACGGGCACTCCATGCGCCGACGTCCCGCTGTCGAATAGCGGCAACGATGCCTGCGAATCCGGCGATGCCAATTGCGACCTCGACCACCGAAGAGAGCACTGAGTCAGCTGCTCATTCGACGCCTCCAAACGGACTCGGCGTTCAGCTGCCCGGTCCGCCGCCGATGGCGGCCCGAAGCGCTCAAGCTTCCATGCCAGAAGCTACCAAGATCGATTGGAACGGGCTGTGGCCCTGTCAGCTGCAGCCGCTGGTTGGGCGACGGGCGCACTGCTAGTAGGGGCCCGCTACGAATGAACGATGCACGAGGGCCGCGATCAGCAGCCACGCGAGAACCCCCACGGCGGCATGCACTCTGCGGTCCGAGAAGACAACTCCTGCTACGGCGGTCAAGCCAGAGAGGAACACGGCGGGGTGAAGCTCCAGCTCTCCCTCTTGTGCGACGAAGACACGGATCAGGACCGTGATGGCGAAGTTTGCCGTGATGGCTCCGAAGAACCATCGATGTACCTCTGCGAATCGCATGCGCCAGGGTACCGCGTTCGCTGACGGGTCGGAGACCCGCACGTGTGCGGCGAGGTACAAGCTGACCGGATTCCCCATCACTAGGAGGAACTGAAGGAAGTTCCACGATGGAAGCTCCCGAAAGCGCCAGAGATTCCACCACATCAAGAGATGCGTAATGGCGATCAGTAGAACGAAGCTGGCGTGTAGCCAGTCGCGTCGGCCCTTGCTGAACACAGCGGGGAGGCTCGAGACCAGCTTGCCGAGGCCGAGTGCCAGAACGATTGACACGGCAACGGACAGGTATTCGAAGAGCGTCACGACTTGGCACTGCCGCCTTAACGGACTGGGCCCTCAGCTGCCGGGCCAGCCGCCTCCGGCCGCTCGAAGCGTCCAGGTTCAAGGCCAAACACTACCAAGGTCGATTGGGACACGCTGTGGCCCGGGCAGCTGCAGCACCCGTTGGGCTGCGGGCCCTCGTGGCCTGAACAGAGCGAGGAACCCGAAGAAGAACGCGGCGAAGACGATCCAGATCACCAAGCCTGCAACGTACGGCAACGGGCCAGGCCCGAACGGACTTCCAATCGTGTTGGCGAGTTGAAGGACGAGATTCAGGATCGTGAGGGCCGAGCGGCGGTTATTCCCGGACGCGAAACCGAACCAGCATGATGCGGGCAAACTGAACGGCGGCAACAACTAGAAACCACAGCAAGCTGAAAAAGTACACTCCGAATTCGTGCTGGAAGACTATGCCAATCGCGTTTAGCACGATCACCACAAACACGAGTAGCCAGATGGCGCTCAATACTCCGGTTAGGCCGCCACTCACAGATTGGCGCGACTCGGGGCTCAGTCCACGAATGCTGCGCTGAAAGAGAACACCGGCGATCAGGATGTAGCCGCCCATGAGAGAGCTGCTGAGGCCTATGACGAGCGCGTGCGTGAGGCCAACGTGGTGAAAGGCAAGGGGAAGGAGAGCGAGGATGACGGCACCGAGGCTTACTCCGAGTAGCACTTGTAGCCGTAGGACGTCTACCGGCGTCCAGTCCGAGAGCGAAGGGCGCCCCAGCACCACGACGACGCCACTGAAGCCCGCGAGTGCGACGGCTACCTCGGCGGTTGTGAGAAGCGTGTCGGCACCGTCCACGGTTGCCTCACTTGGCGATCCGGCCGTCTACCGGATCGGGCTTCAGCTGCAACAGACAGCGCTGACCGACAACGCGATGCTGCAGAAGTCCCGACGCCAGAACCATAACACGGATCGATTGGAGCCCAGCTGTTGGTCGCAGCTGCAACCGCTTGTTAGCCGGCGCGCCTGGGCCCCATGGCAGTATGAAGAAGCCGAATGAACAGGACTACGGTTGATCCGAGGATGAGCAGAACTCCCACGAGATAGCGGGTCGCCGATCGCGCGAGGCCGATGCCGGCCGCGTTCATCCCGAAGAGGGCTAGCGCAACGAACGGGGCGGGCACCGCATACGCGAGCGCAAGCCTGCTTGTCCCGGGTGCGGTGAGATATCCCTTGGGCGGCGGATCGCCGATGCGCCTTGCGGCGAACATGAACACCGAGAGAACCGCAGCGAGAGCACTGCTCCACCCCCAGATTACTTCGCTGGCGAGGCCTGCAGACTGAAAGGGAAATGGGAGAAGGGCGAGTGTGAGTACGAGAGCCGCAGCATGAACCATGGTTAGGAAGCGGACTCGGTCGATAGGCGCCCATTCGCCTGCGCCTCGGCGACCCAGGACGGCCACCACTCCGCTGAACCCAAGGACTCCAATAGCGAGTTCAGCGACCAACCGCAGTGTTTCGGCGTTCTCCATTTCACTCGCGCCGTCTAACTAGCTCATAGGCCGCAAGCCTTCGACCGAGGAGGCTGCAGCGCTCGCAGCATATTAGCAACGTCGCTCCGCCTACCACGGGCCGATTCCTCACCGCGAGTCAATGCGTTGGCCGGATAGGGAGCCGCCGCCAGCAGGCGGAAACACTGCGGCTCTTGCAGCCGATGCGACGGCTCGGTCGCCGTGGGCTTCACCTCGGCTCCACGTCGCAGTATTCCGGCCCTCCGCTTGAACGCCGCCGCCGAACAGAGCCCCGGAGGCGCAGAAGTGGGATGAGGGGTGCGCCGTTGATTCTCAGCCAAGGCTGCTCGGCCCATCGCCAGGAGCTGGAAATCCAGGAGCAGCCCCTCCGTACGAGAACCGGGACAGTTCGTCGGAGGCTGGCGTAGGCGCGCCGTCGCGAAGGGCGACTCGATAGCGACCGGATGGCGCCTCGCGAGCCTCGCGTGTCCGACAGTTCGAACAGAGGAACCAGTGTAACCGTCGAAGCCAAGGAGTAACCGCTGTTCTTGGTGGGTGGGGTGACTGCGCGGCGTCACCTGGGCCCCCGATTCAGCGAGCAAGCTAGGCTGCAGACCGGGAGCGCTCTCGATGGGCGTCTAGTTCTGGATGATTTCTGGCTCCCTTCGAAAGGAGGGAACGCGAGCCATAGGAGCGCCAGGAGAGCGTGGTAAGAAGTCTCGGGGGGTTGGGGATCTGGAAGCAGATTTCCCCTCTCA
>JARRLJ010000408.1:0-3223 GCA_037387025.1 Gemmatimonadales bacterium | reverse complement strand
CGTGGACCGGGGGTCGCAGTGCGTCGTGGTGATGGTGAGTCCGGCAGGTGGAGTGGACATCGAGGAGGTCGCCGCGAAGACGCCCGAGAAGATCTTCAAGCAACGCGTCGATCCCAAGTACGGTTTGCTGCCGCATCAGGCGATGGCATTGGGATTCAAGTTATACAAGGATGTGAAACAAGTGCGTCAAGCAGCGCAAATCATTCGTCAACTATATGACGCTTTCCACCGAGCCGGGGGATCGTTAGCAGAGATCAATCCGCTGATCACGACCCCGGATGGGGAAGTGATTGCTCTCGACGCAAAGATCGTTGTTGATGACAACGAGCTCGAACGAATGCCGAGAATAGAGGAGCTAAGGGATACATCCTCTGAAGCCGAGTCGGAGGTAAAGGCAAGAGAAATGGGTCTCTCTTACATCAAGCTCGACGGAAACGTCGGTTGCTGCGTAAATGGCGCAGGCTTGGCCATGGCCACGATGGACCTGGTCAAATACTATGGCGGAGAACCTGCCAACTTCCTCGACATCGGCGGCAGCAGCAGTCCCGAAAAGGTCATAACAGCAATCAACATCATCACGAGCGATCGCAACGTAAAGGCGATCCTCTTCAACATTTTTGGGGGCATTACGAGGTGTGACGACGTGGCGAACGGAATTGTCGCCGCGGCGAATGAGATAGAAATCAAGGTACCGATCGTGCTTCGGCTCACCGGGACGAACGAGGAGAAGGCCGTAACGATCCTCCACGCGGCGGGCCTAGCGGCTCTAACAGACATGGACGAGGCGGTGCAGCAGGCCGTCAAACTCGCGCAGGAGGCAGCGTGAGCATCTTCATAGATAAAGAAACGAGACTGGTGGTACAGGGCATCACCGGACGGGATGGATCATTCCACACCAAGCAGACCGTTGAATACGGCACCAAGGTAGTGGCCGGAGTCACACCCGGAAAAGGTGGCCAGCTGTTTGACGACAAGGTCCCCATCTTTGACACTGTCGGAGAAGCTGTTCGCGAAACCGGCGCCAACACATCCGTAATCTACGTTCCGGCTCGTTTCGCCGCGGACGCCGTATTCGAAGCAGCTGATGGCGGAATCGACCTCATTGTGGCGATCTCGGAGGGGATCCCGGTACTCGATATGATGCGGGCACTGCCGTACGTGCGAGAGCGGGGCGCTCGCCTGATAGGCCCCAACTGTCCCGGAATAATCTCGCCCGGCAAATCCAAAGTGGGGATAGTACCCGGTCAGATCTGCAAAGAAGGTTCGATTGGTGTAGTATCACGCAGCGGAACGCTGACATACGAGGTGATACACCAATTGAGCAAGGCCGGTTACGGGCAGTCCACTTGCATCGGTATCGGTGGAGATCCGATCGTCGGCACGGATTTCATCGATTGCCTCGGTGCATTTGAGGCCGATCCAGAAACGTCTGCGATTATCATGATCGGCGAAATTGGAGGAACCGCAGAACAGGAGGCGGCCGACTTCATCTCAGATAGTGTCACCAAGCCCGTGGTGGGGTTCATCGCGGGACAAACGGCTCCACCGGGCAGGAGAATGGGACACGCCGGAGCGATCATATCGGGATCTTCGGGAACAGCAGCCGAGAAGATGCAGGCCCTGGAGCAAGCCGGTATCGGGGTTATGAAACGGCCGGCAGAAGTGCTCACACTGCTCCAGGAGAAGATGTAGCTCCGTGCGATTGATCGAGCTGCTTTCTGAGGATCGTATCGTCGTGCCGGTCAGAAGCGAGACCCTGAGGCTGGCGGCGGGAGAACTAGTCGAGGCCTTGGATAGGGCCGGTGCGATCTCAGACGTGTCACGGGTAAGCGAGTTGGTGGCGGACACACTCCCACGGGACGTAGTTACAGTAGGCCAGGCGTTCCTGATCTATTTCCGGACCGATGCCGTGCCCAAGCTCTGTGTCGGCCTTGGCATTGCTGCCGAATCGATGCAGCGCGAGCACGATCCCACCAAGGAGGCGCGCATAGTACTGCTAATAAGTGCACCGCCGCACGACGCGTCTCGGTTTTTGAGAACGGTGAGCGCTTTCTCGCAGGCGTTGGGCAAGGAAGAGATCGTTGAGGGATTGCTCAGGGCCGCCAGTGCCAAAGACGTCCTGGCTTTGCCTGAGCTGCAGGAGATCGAGCTCCAAGGATATCTGACTGTGAGGGACGTGATGGTCCGGCGCAGGATAACCGTCCGACCTGACACAACCCTGGGCGAAGCTGCACGAACCATGGTCATACACAACGTTCCGTCAGTGACAGTGGTGTCTGAAACCAACGAGGTGCTTGGGTTGGTGGGGCACCGTGAGCTGCTGCGCTATTTGCTTCCATTGCACGTCAAGCGCCTGACGGAGGGGCAGCACTCCAAGGAACTCAAGCAGGATGACGAGGTCGACCCGCACAGCACCCCTGTGAGAGAGGTCATGGACCGCAGCGTTTTGTGCTTGTCCGAGGACCAGACCGTGCGAGAGGTTGCAACCATGATGCTGAGCCGAAACATCGACCGGTTTCCGGTAGTGCGCGACGGGGCATTGATCGGCTTTCTGACTCGGGGAGACATGGTTAGGCGGCTGTTTGGACGGTAGGCAAGGTGGTATCTTCCCCCCCGCGCGCCCCGAAGGAGCATGTGAGCGGGGGTGGGACTTCTCTCCCACGGAACGGCTGAAGACATGTTCACACTCGCTATCATCAAGCCTGACGCCATCGATTCGGGATTGGCGGGAAGAATCATCGCTCATCTCCAGGACGCGGGGTTCACCATCAAGACGGCACGCTTGGAGCGCCTAACAGTTCCCGAGGCCAGAGCATTCTACGAAGTCCACCGGGAGCGCCCTTTCTACGGCGCCCTGGTGTCATATATGACATCCGGTCCCTGCTTGCCGATGGTGTTGGAACGGGAGAATGCCGTGTCGCACCTGCGGGATGTGATAGGAGCGACGGACCCGGCTGAGGCGGCCGAGGGCACCGTCAGGCGCCTCTACGCAGAATCGAAGGAGCGCAATGCGATTCACGCGTCGGATTCTCCGGAGAACGCATTGCGGGAAGTGGGGTTTTTCTTTTCGGAGTCCGAGCTTCAGAGACTCTGGGGCAACGGGGCTCGTTGACCCAAGTATCGGCTACAGATACATTTACAGGCTATGTTGCGGATTGACCTGGGGGCCCTGCGCCATGGACCGATCGATATGGTTCAGGAGGTGCCGCCAGGGGATCCGGCC
>JARRLJ010000407.1:0-3224 GCA_037387025.1 Gemmatimonadales bacterium | reverse complement strand
GGTTCAGATTAAATCAGGGCAGTGCCAAGCCGTCGAGTCAGGATGTGTTCTCTGCAAGGAGTCGGTCCACATGGCGACAGAAGTTGTGCGCAGGATGGTCCGGAGATCCCGCCGCCGCCGAAAAATCCGCATAGAACTTGCGAAGCGTCGCGCTCATCGACAGGAACCCGGCGATATGCAGATCGTTCGCGTCACGTTCTGCATCGGAAAGGTCTGACTGGAAAGCATCGATCCAGGCTTGGAATATGTAGGCAAAGTGCGCCTGCAGGGTATGGAATTCGACCGGCTCCAAACCGTACTCACCAGCCTCAGCTACAAATCCTGTGTTTCCCAGGTTCATCTCGGCTTTCGCAATGATGTCGGCCAGGTGAGGGCATTCCACCACCTTGCTAAACGCTGTGTCCCTCGCTCGACGACGGTCTTGCGCATTCATCCGAAGCGTTGCCTGCTTGCTGCTTCGCACTTCATAGATGAGCGCGACAAGCGCGATTACGATGACGATGGAGCTGATGAACTCCCCGATGGCACCCAGATTCTGAATCGTCCAGTCCACGGCTACCTCCTCCAATAGATCAGGGGGAGGCTACATCCGATGTTTCAACTCACAAAGTCCGCCTTAACGATCGCGATCGAGCTCTAGCCCGCTAGGCGAGACTCTTGGAGTATCTGCAGGAGGGAAACGAGGCGCACCCAAGGAAGTCCTGACCAGCACGCCGTCCATGCGCGGCCGTTCGAACAACAAGAGCGGAGCCGCAACGCGGACAGAACTCAGATCGAGCTCGAACGGGCGGGGACGCGACCTTGGCCGCATTCAGTCTCTCGGCGAGAACCTTGCCATCAATGAGCGTGATCTGCACCTTCCTGGCGAATGCGCGTGCGTCGTCGGTGAACGTTCCAGAACACACCACGTATCCACCCGCAACCTGCTCCGACGCGATTACACCAGACAGCTCCCGTATCGGAGCGACGCCCACCCTCCGGTTTCGCCCGTGCTTGCACTGAACGAAGTAGGTCCGACCACTCTTTCTCAGGACGATGTCCACACCGCCGTCGGCACCTGCGCGGGTCGTCTGCGCGGTGAAACCACCCCGTCGGAACGACTCGGTGATGAAGTGCTCAAACTCTCGCCAGGAGAGTGCGCGAATCGAGTCAATGCACGATTGCCGATCGTACAGTCGTCGCTCCTCGCGGCGCCGGAGAAACCCAAGGAGGACTCCCACGGCACAGCTTCCACCAAGCACATACCCCAGAATCGACATCGCCGGAACGACCACAGCGCCAACCTTCCCGGGGACGACCAAAGGCAGAAGGTGGGAAAAGAGCACATACAGGCCGGCACCCATCGCGAGAGCGACATACCACGGGACCATCGCGCAGACCTCGGATAGTCCGCCAATGAGACTTCTGCGAGTCATCGATATTTCCTGTACTTTCTCGAGAATAACAGTTGGGCCGCGCGATGCTGGTAGCAGCTCACACTTCAGCGTGGAGTCCCGATTCCACGGTCCAGGATCGTCAGAAACAACGGTTGGTCCTTGAGGAACACACCGTCGATAGACAGTTCCTCTCTGGCCTCGCGCAGCGCAGTCGTTCTGGGGTGTTCTCCAGGTTCCACGTGGCCGCCGGTGGGCGATCAATGGCCGCTTCGGGTTACGACGGCCGACCTGCTGATCACTACGTGTTCATGCCCTTCATGAAGGCCAGAATCGCCTCGAAGTCGTCCTGGATCGTATCCAGCGCGGCCTTGTTGGGCCGTACTTTTCCACAGCCTGTGCACGTATGAACGATCTGCAGCCCCTTTTTCGTTCTGACGATCTGGATCGGTTTCATTGGGGCACAGCAAACACCCATCCGATCACCGGGACGATCCGAATCAACGTGTCGCGACCACAAGCAATAAGGACAATGATTGCGGTAGCTCCCGTTCGTAACCGGCCGGATGTGCCTTCCGCAGTTGAGGCACACAAAGCCAGCGTTCTCATCCTGCTTCGCCAGATCCGTCTCCAACCATGCAAAAAACGCATTGGTAGGAAACGGGTTCGGTTTGCTCTTGCCTGGCTCAGGCCCCAGGCTTACCCAGGGAGTGGTCGATTCACCTCGCTTCTCTAGAAAGCTCGATTACTTTCGATTCCGACTTCATCGGAGCGTCAATTTCATCTCCGAATCCGGACCACGACCGGCTTTGTCACTTGTACCGGCCACTGTAACGCGGCATAGCGCCGTTGCGCCCCACGTTCCATCGATAGACGTGCACCTGGATTCACTGGCTTTGGCGTCCTCCCCGATCAAAGGATCTGGCGAATGTTCTGACGGTGCTGTTCGATACGATTTCCTCGTGTATCAGGCTGGCAAGTGTAGCAGCGAGAAGTTGATTGCGGGCGGGGAGGGGCCGACGACCCGCTGCGCCCGTGCAGTGGCGGTCAGTGCCATGCGTTACGGGCCTCTTCCAGCCGCTGCCGGATGGCCCGACAGGTTTCGGGCACGGACTGATCGGAGTTGTCGATCCAGGTACCGATTCTCGGCGTCGAACGCATCACCTCCTGCAGCGCCTCAACCGTGAAGTGCGAGTAGCCGGTCTTGTCCCGGCCAAGCTCCCGCTGCGCAACGACCTCGGCGCGCGGGCACAGCACGATCACATGCAGTGGGTGCCCGCGGTACAGCTCGACGACCTGGCCAAGCACTTCGCCGATGATCGTATCCTGATAGACGACCGTGAACCCGGCGTCCGAGTAGAGCTTGGCGACCTGTGACGCGGCCTCGTAACGCAGGTGCAGTTGTCGAAGCGCTTCGGGTGTCGGCTCGGCGCTCATCTCCACACGACCACTCGTGACCATGCGTCGGAACACGTCGCCGCGCAGGTGGACACTGGGATTCAGTTGCTCGGCAATCGACTGCGCGACCGTCGATTTGCCGGCAGCCATTACGCCGGTGATCAGGAGGATCGGAGCCGGGTGCATCAGGCGTTGTTACTCCCCCTTGTCATGGGGCTGGACGTTTGTTTTACCGAACCCGTGTCCGAGGATAACCGACTCGACCGCGGAGGGCGCACCATGATTCTCGATCACGACAAGCTGGACCCGGAGCTCCTGCCGGCCCTCGAGCTGATGCCGCCGCTCGAGGCCATATGCCGCAGCGGCGCGGGCGCAGGATCTGAGCGGACTGCCGCCGGCCTACATCTGCGTGGGCCGGAGGACCTGTTCCGCGATGAGGACATCGACTATGCG
>JARRLJ010000406.1:0-3229 GCA_037387025.1 Gemmatimonadales bacterium | reverse complement strand
GAGCTGGAGCTTTGTCATGGCTTCTTCCTTGCCGTAAGGCATTGCCACTTCATGGGTTGCGTTTTAGTCGAGCTGTTCCACGTTGAATCCCGACACGACCACCCGGGGCCGCTCACCTCGCGTGTCGGCGTGGTCCAGTTCCATCCGGATCGTCTTTCGCTCACCAGGCATTAACGATACATAGTTCTCGCTGTAGAGCACCGGTGCGATCAGATCACCACTGTTGTTCCGCACCACCTTCAATCTGACCAGCAACGCCGGTTGGTCGGTCTCGTTCTCCAGCGTCGTGCGCAGGTACCAGCGATCTCCGTCCCGATCTGTAGTCGTGTTCGAAGTTAGTCGAACGGTAGGTAATGTGCGAAGCGTCCTGTAATTGTGCGCCGCTGATCCGCGCCAATAGAAATTCTGAGATACAAGTTCACCCTCGTGCTCTAGTTCGAGCCGTATGAAATGCACGTCCGTGAGACCTTCCGGATACTCCATCCCGAACAAGACGCCGATGCTGTCCTCGCTAAGGGAGAGCGTTGCATCCCTTTGCCAAACCACAGAACCATCCACGTTCAGCAGCTCGGCCCGAGCCGTCAGTTGATCCCGATCGCCGGCACTGTAATTGACGACCTCGACACTGTCGGTGAAAGCATTCCACTGAATATGCAACGGTTCCGATCCCTTCTTGGCACCGAAGTATCCAGCTGTCGGCTCGAGGTAGTAGTCGTAAGTCTGCCACACGAAGGAGGGCCACGCAGGATGGCTCATCCAGATCACCAGTCCCATGCGGTTCTTGCCCTGCGCCTCGAACATCGCACGATGCCCGTCGTAATTCATGAACTGGGCCAGTGAGACCCAGTCTTCGACGTTGTCCACTTCGCCAAACTGCTGGTCGAATAGCTTAAGGTACGAGCGCGCCCGCACGTTGCCGTCCAGGCAGAAGTCGTGTAAGCCCCACATATCTCCAATGGGCCACTGCGCTGAATCAGGCATCATCTTCTGCAGGCTCTCATAGGTGACTATGTTGGGCATGCCCAGCTCGCTGTGCAGCTTGGTCGTCGCACGATTCTCGAATTAGAACTCGACCGGCATCCTTCCGTACGGCCCGAATCCGCTCACCGGTCCGACGGACGAATGGGAGATGTAGTGCGAGCCGGGATGTATCTCGGGCAATAGCTCCCGTATGGCGCTATCCAACACCTCCGGCGGGTTGCCCTCGTTACGACCGCAATAGAGCGCAATGGATGGGTGATTGCGGATGCGCCTCACGTAGTCGTCCACATTGTCCATGAACAATTCGTCGTCGTAGGGATCCGGGCCGTCTACCGGATTGGCGAGCCAAAAGTCTTGCCACACCATGATGCCGTAACGATCGGCTGCCTCGTAGAACTCCTCATCGGCCGTCTGTCCCACCCAGTTCCGGATCAGCGTGAAGTTCATATCCTTGTGGAAGCGCACGGCGGCGTCGTATTCACGTGCCCGGTAGCGCAGCATCGATTCCGGGAACCCCCAATTGCCCCCGCGGCCCACGAATCGCCTCCCGTTGATCCACATCCTGAACGCGCCGCTGCTCTCGTCGTACGTCATCTCGCGCACGCCCGTCTTGAACGACTTCGAATCCGACGGTTCGGCGTCCGTTTCGAAGACCAGTGTCACATCGTACAGGTTTGGTGACCCATATCCGTTGGGCCACCACAGCATCGGATTCTCAAGCCGCAACTGCGGGTGTGTTGAGGCACCGAGCGATACTTCCTTCACCTCCGAAGCCATGAGGGAGACGGGCAAGTCGAACGTGATATCTCCGAACGAGCCGGTGAGCATTCCGTCGACCTGTGACGCTTCATGGTTTCTTAGTGTGACGACGATGTTGACATCAGCCGTAGTCGTATCGGGCAGCGGCAGATCAGTTGTCACGAACGGGTCTTCCACGGTCACGGGCCCGGTGAACGAGAGGTACACGTCGTTCCAGATACCTGTATTGCGTCCGCGAATAGTCGGGATCCAGTCCCAGCCGATCGAAGCGTGATACGTCGGATTATCAGCGCCGAGCACGCCTCCGTTCACGTCTGGGCGCTCCAAGGTCTGTTCTTTGATCACCCCTGGATGTGCGTTCTTCCGTACCAGAACTGCCAGCGCGTTCTCCTCGCCGGGCGCGATGAAATCGCTGATATCGAACCTTCCGCGCTTGAAAGCTCCATCTACGTGACCGACGTTTTCTCCGTTTACATATACTTCGGCCTTCCAGTTGATGCCGTCGAAGTTGAGAAACGTGTGACGACCGGTCGCAGATGCAGGCACCGTGAACTCGTTGCGGTACCAGAAGTCGGAATTAAAAAACGACTCCGATATCTGCAGCTGGTTATCGCCGTAGTTGGGATCCGGTAGCGCCCCGATGTTCAGGTAACTGACCAGAATCGTTCCAGGAACCGTTGCCGGCACCCAGGTATGATCGTCATATCCCGTGCGCGACAGTGCCGCGGCGCTTGCGTCAACCGATGGTGCACGCTCGACCGTCCAAGCACCTCCGGCCAGATTTAGCCTCTGGTTCACGACCCGTTGATTCACCGCCGTCGGTCGCGGTACCGGGCCGCCTCGACCCCACACTTCCATTTCACTCAGCAAGTATCCGTCTGCGCTGGTGGGCTGTGTCAGCATGAGGCGCACGTACCTGGCCTCAATCGAAGTGTCGAAGGATATTTCGTTTGCGAGCGACGTGTCCTGCGACAGATCATATATGTTGGTCCAATTGTCGGACTCGTTCGAAACCTGGACCGACCCGGCTGCCGGCCGGCGTAGCCATGAGAGATTGATCTTGTCAAAGGTGCATACGGCGCCCAGATCTACGTAGATCCATTCCTCTTCATTGCCGGCACTTTTCCACGCGCTGGAAAACGAATGAGACGGGGCCAGCTCTACCGGTTCCCCTTCCTGAAAGAACGACGCATTTCCTATCGTCCAGGAAGCGGCCGCAGCCGCATTGAGTTCGATTCGAACGAAACGATATTGCGCTGTCGCCTCCAGCGGCACAGAGGCCGAGCCAACCCGAGAGCTTCTCAATCGTGCCCTGAATCGGGCCATGACTTCGGGCGGGATGGGTGGCATGTCGGCGGGCCGCGGTTCGCGAAGGAAAGCAGGGAGGGGTGGCTCACCGCCGGGAAGGTCACCGCCACTGTCTGTGCCCAACACATCCCACACCAGTCCATCATTCGAACCCGCGACGGTGTACCTCCAGCCGGGGGTT
>JARRLJ010000405.1:1423-4656 GCA_037387025.1 Gemmatimonadales bacterium | reverse complement strand
GCGAGCACCTTCAGCTGGAGCAGTTCTTCAGACTGCTGTGCCACACTGACCCCGCCAATCGGCTTGCGCCGTCGCTCTTCCGGCAAGCTCTGAATGCAGAGTCGATCACCGGCTCCCCTACCCACCGTTGGGTCGTGAACGAACCGAGCCGCCGATTCCGGCACCAAAGCTGTGACGCCCGGTCCATCCCAAGCCGCCAGACGCTTGGTTTCGATCGGATCAGACGTCTGTTGCACGAAGACACCCGGGGTGATCAAGCGCACGAGTGGCACTGGCGTCGACTCTCCCCGAACCACCAGCACGATCTTCTGTCTTCCATCCATGAAGTCCGCCAGGCCGGAGGCCCTGAGATCAATACCATCAACTTCCACCGTCAATGGAGGGGCCATCAAACGCTCACCCCGACTCCACCTATGGAACGGGAACGATCCCAGTGCGCGGGCATGATCGTTGTCGGGAAACTTGCCGAATTTCGACAGCTCGAACACTCGTGTCGCACCATACGCACGGCCGACATCTTCCAACGCCGCTGCTACGCTCTCCCTGAGGCTGCCACCGCTCTCCACGTTCACCTTGAAGAGATCATTGCCACGCCTCGACAGCTCGGAGAGAGTCTCCACAGCCTTATCGATAGTATCGAGAGTGTGAGAGTCGAGCTGCAGATTGTCCGCGAAGAGCGCTGAGAACTTCTCCACGTCAATCAAGTTGGCCGCAAACGGACCAAGCTCGGCCGCGAATCGGTCCGCCTTCCCGTTGGTGTTCGATCCGTGCGATGCCCGGAAGCTCCGAATCTGCTCAATCGTATTAGCAATAGCTGACCGAAACGCCGTGGTCTGCTCCGACAGCTCTTTCAATGCGACTTCTACCCGCTCGTCAGACGGCATAGCGGTCCAGCTCCTCGTTCATCATCTGTATCTTCTCCTCCGCCGTATGCGGCGGCTGCCTTCTCAACTCGTCGTAACAGGGTATGCTCTCATTGCGGTAGTACAGACCGAGCCGAATCTTGGAATCGAACTCGGCCAGCCGCTGACCGTTGTTTAGGTTAGATGGATCATGCGGCACGTGGTTCTTGTAGATCTGTTCCAGGCCGTCGATCGGGATCCCATCGGGATGCACCATCAACTCCACCAGATCGGGGTCCCTCACCGCTTGTTCAAAGAGCGGCGTGGTGTATTGCGGGCAGCGCTGTAGGATCCGGATAAACGCGAAGCCTTTGTGGCGAAATCCGGCGGCAATCGTCTCATACAAATGATCTGGTATCCAATCCCCGGTCTGGGCCACGAACGAGGCGTTGGTGACGCCTAGAGTTGCTGAGATTGGATTCATCGGATGGAGTACCGCTCCCCGCGGAGCCGTATTGCTCGGATACCCCTCAGGACTCGTGGGTGACGTCTGATTCTTGGTCAGGCCGTACACGCCATTGTCCAACATCAGGGCAACCATGTCGGTATTGTAACGGGTGGCATGGACCCAGTGCCCTGCTCCGATGGAGCAACAATCACCGTCGCCCATTAAAACGAACACATGCAGATCTGGACGTCGCAGATTTACGCCGGTCGCGACCGGAAGCGCCCTACCATGAAGCCCATGGAACCCATATGTGTTCAGGTAGTGCGGGAAACGGCTGGAGCAGCCGATGCCGGACACGACCACAGTTTTCTCGGTAGCTAGCTGTTCGGCTTCCAGCAGACGCTCAACCGCTGTCAGGACAGCGTGATCGCCACACCCCGGACACCAACGGGCGACGGCCCCTTCGTAGTCTTCCATTGATAGCCACTGGTCGTCCTCGACCGCGCAGCCAAGCAACGAGCAATCTGAGTGAGTCATTTCTTCTCTCTAGCAGGCATGTGATCACGAATGGCGTGCGCTATCTGACGGGGCCTCAACGGCTCGCCCGGCACCCGCGTCCAACAATCCACATCCACCAGGGTCTGCGCCCGCAACAGCCAACACAGTTGCCCCAGGCGGCGATTCTCGTGCGTGATGAACGGATCGTTGGGATCGTCGCTGTAGTTGATCTCGATCGTCATTACCTTGCGGAACTTGCTGAAGATGTCCTTGAGACCGGGTTCCAGCGGCGACAGTACTCGAAGATGAAGCGAGGACACTGAGAGTCCTTCCTCGCGTAGTCTGTCGACAGCTTCTTCAATTGCCCCCCACGTGCTTCCCCACCCAACCACCAGCAGATCGCCGGAATCGTCACCGTGTAGTTGCGGTTTTTTCAATGTTTGCTGGAAGACAGCCATCTTCCGGGCCCGCATCTGGCAGCCTCGCTGGTGGACATCCGGGCTATATCCGATCTTGCTCCGCTCATCATGCGAAAGTCCGGTGACGATGTGCATCCCTCCCGGTTGACCAGGTATGATTCGCTTTGAGAGCCCCAACTGTGTGTCCCAGTCATACGGCAGCGCGCCTTCCGGCACCTGCGTCAAATCGAAAGGTGCGGCGACCCACTCCGACTTGACATCAGGTCGTGGGAAGGGCTGTACCCCAGTGGCGAGGTTGGCGTCGGACAGCACGATCACGACGCACCGGAAAGTCTCGGCTATACGTCGCGCAGTCGTCATGCAGAGGAAGCACTCCTCCATGGTGGCCGGGGCCATTACGACGTGCGGGGCATCACCAGGCTGCCCGAATATCGACGACAATAGGTCACCTTGCTCGATCTTGGTGGGAAGGCCGGTACTCGGTCCCCCCCGCTGCACGTCGACGACGACCAGCGGCGTCTCTGTCATGACGGCTAGTCCCAGGAACTCCGTCTTCAAAGCCATTCCCGGACCGGACGTGATCGTGAAGGCCACTTTCCCGGCGTAAGACGACCCAACGGCCACACCCACCGCTGCAATCTCGTCTTCGGCTTGGTGAACGATGCCACCGAATCGCTCGAACATTTCGCTCAGATGATGTGACGCCGAGGTGGCAGGCGTTATGGGATACATGGCGCAGAGTTCCATGCCGGAAGCGACCGCCCCAAAGCCGATGGCCTGGTTGCCGTTCATTACTACCATTGCACGATCAGTTTTGGTGGCGGGAATGTCGATCTTGAAGTCGACGTTCTCTCCGGCCCATTTGTATCCCAGCTCCATCAGGGCCACGTTGTTCTCGTACACCTCTTTGGATTTCTTCTTGAACTGCAGCCCAATGACCTCTCGCACCCGTTCTAGATCTCGCGAGTAGATCCAGCAAATCACTCCGAGCGCGAACATGTTCTTGCCGCGCCGCGGGTTCTCGAC
>JARRLJ010000405.1:0-1415 GCA_037387025.1 Gemmatimonadales bacterium | reverse complement strand
GCTTGCTCTTCCATGGGAAACGGGATGAACCGATACGAACGCCCGCTCATCTCCTCCATAGCCTCTTCCCACTGCTTCCGTATGTCAGAATCCTCGTGCTTCTCCCACATCTCATCGATGAATATGATTGCGTCCTCGGCGAGCGCGTCGAGCCGATGACGATTGAGCAGCACCTGTTCGTTGAAAGCGACGACCAGATTGGCCGCGTCGCCCCAGTTGGTCACTGGCCCCGTCCCAATGCGGATCCGGTTACCGCTCGCGCTCGTCGGCGTTCTCGGAGGAGGCTGTATCTCGGCGGGGATTATTTCAACCGTCCAAGCACCATTCCCCATTTTCGCCGACACCGCTCCGAAGATCTGCCCGCACTTCTGCGCGCCCTCGCCCGAGTCAGACACGATTTCCACCGTGTGCTCTGAGAGCTCGATAACCTTGGGCTTCTTTCTCCTCGAGGTTTTCTTCGTGGCCTTCTTTGGCGACTCGTCCGTCTTTGGAGTGCGAGTAGTCGTGGTCATCTCATTCCTTACGTGCATTCGTGCATCATATGTTATCTACCTTCACGCCACCAACCGATAGTAAGACGCACTGCCCGCCAGTCAATCGTCCAGCTTCTTCAGAGCTGGCGCTCGTCCAGTCAGTGGACCTAGCTCAAGGTTGGAAAATAACTAAGCCCGACCCCTTTATGCGGCCCGGACCTAATTGTGAAGAATCCTTCATGTTCGTCTCAAACTATGGTGTGCTCAGCAGTTACGCGTTTCCGTCTCGACCCTTCAATCCAGTTCTCCTTGATCCCCGTCGCCATGATCAGTAGCACATGCCGGTGGGGCTCCGGGATTCCCACCGAGATAGCGTTTCACCACCACGATGTGGGTATCAAACCTGGCTGCGAGCCTACCTCTGGAGACTTCCACACCTAGCGGCCTGCCCCAAGCCCGATCCCACCGACCCGGCGGCGATCGGAGAGATCTCTCGGCCGTCGCGTCATCGCGCGCTCGACATACAGTGGCGTCCTTCCTCTTCGTGTTTTAGTATGGATCTGTCGCCCTCAGCTGGAGGAACCATGCCCACCGTAGAAAGCATCCTGGACCGCAAGGGCCGGGACGTCGTTTCCATGGTTGCCGAAGAATCCGTACTCAATGCCGCTCACCTCATGAACGAGAAAGGAATCGGGGGCGTCGTCGTGACTGACGCCGCCGGAATAGTTGGGATGTTTACTGAACGGGACATTCTCCGCAGAGTAGTAACCGAGAAACGCGATCCAGCCACGACTACCCTCAGAGAGGTTATGACGGCACCGGTAGTGAGTTGCCGGCCGGATACGAAGCTGGAGGAGTGCGGAGCAATAATGACAGCCAAGCGGATCCGCCATGTTCCCGTGGCAGATGAAAGCGGGCTGGTTGGAATCGTTACGAGTGGAG
>JARRLJ010000404.1:0-3246 GCA_037387025.1 Gemmatimonadales bacterium | reverse complement strand
ACACACCACCGCATTCTTGCCCAGCTTGCGAAGCGCCTGGGTGACCCCGACCGACACCGTCGACTTGCCTTCGCCGGCAGCGGTCGGACTGATTCCTGTTACCAGAACCAGCTTGGCCTTCCTCTCACGCGACGCGATTGCCTCTAGCTTGACCTTTGCCTTCGTCGTCCCAAAGGCGATGAGTTCGTCGGATTGCAGTCCCAGGTCTCCGGCCACGTCGGCTATCGGCCGTAGTGTGGCTGCTTGAGCGATCTCGATATCTGATGGAGTCTTGGTCGTCATGGCAGGTTCGTGTGTTTGAGGTAAACGCGGTCCCCGAAACAGCGGGCCGCGTTTTCGGTGGTCTCTTTAGTGAGTTGTTCCACCGTCACTCCTCGCAGTTCGGCCACCTTCGCCGCCACATGGACAACGAAGGCGGATTCATTACGCTTGCCCCGGTATGGGACGGGTGCCAAGTATGGAGAATCTGTTTCAACCAGGATGCGGTTGGCCGGGACCACCCGGACGGCCTCCCCATCGCTCCACGATCGGAAAGTCACCATTCCGCTGAACGAAATGTAGTCACCTCTTTGGAGTCCCAAGCTCAAGACGTCTTGGCCGGAACTGAATGAGTGGAGGATGGCAGTGGCGCCGCTGTCTCTCAACATGGCCACCATGTCGTCGTCCGCCTCCCGCGAATGCACCACTATTGGCTTGCCACAATCCTCGGCCAGCGACAGTTGAGCGGCAAATACCGAACGCTGTACGTCGCGGGGAGAATGGTCGTAGTGGTAATCCAGACCGGCCTCACCCACGGCCACCACCTCGGGTCGGGTCAGTGCGTGTTCGATCACTTGCGAGACTTCTGCGGACCAACTCGAGGCCTCGTGGGGATGTACACCGGCCGTGGCGGAGAGACCGTATTGATTCGCTAATGAGATCGCCTGGGTGGTCGCTGGCGCACAGTCGGCGATAACGACGACGTGACCCACACCGGCCGCGCGCGCACGATCAATCACGGCGGCCCGGTCGCCGTCGAACTGTTTGTCTCCGAGATGACAGTGGGTGTCGATCAGCACCTGGTGGCGTGACTCGGCCTAAGTCACGACCGTAGCACCGGACGCGGTAAGTGTCTTTGCGCCTCGCACATCCTCACCAGGCCAGCGTCGCTCTACCATGAGCAATATCGGCGAAGCGATGAAGATCGATGACATGGTGCCAGTAATGACACCGAACGTCATCACCCATGCGAAGCCGCTGATGACCTTACCGGCCAAAAGCAGCAGGGCAACCGTCGCAGCTAGCGTGGTGCCCGAGGTGAGAACGGTGCGTGGCAGAGTCTCGTTGATGCTCCGATTGAGGATCTCATAGATGTTCTTTCGTCGGAAGCGTTTCAGATTCTCGCGCACGCGATCGAATGTAACGATCGTGTCGTTCAACGAGTATCCGATGATTGTCAACAATCCGGCGACCACCACGAGAGATATCTCGAGGTGCATGTATGATATGAAGGCAATCGTGGTGAAGATGTCACTCACCGTCGCGAGCACCGCCGCTGATCCGAACCTCCATTCGTACCTGAACCAGATGAAGATGAAGATCGCCCCAAACGCCAGCAGCAGCGCCAGTTGTGCTCGGGTTCGCAGCTCGCTACCCACTTTCGGCCCAATCGCCTCTGTTCGCTCGATCTCAAACGTGTCCGCGCCAAGTGCGTTCGTCAGGGCACTCCGGATTACCTGTTCCGTCTGCTGCGTCGTCTCCGTACTGTCGTCAGCACTCTCATCGAGACGCGCTCTGATCACGAATTCATCGGGGGCGCCGAAAGTTTGGATCTCGGCCGCGGGAATCCCACCGACCGACAGGGCCGAACGGATGTCCTCGGTCTGAATGGAGGGATTCAGGGCGCGCAGCTCAATCAGGGTACCGCCGGTGAATTCAATACTGAGGTTGAGCCCACGAATCGCCAGCAAGATGAGACCCGGAATCGTAAATGCCAAGACGACGATGACAGCCGCCCGCGAGTTCTTCAGAATATCATAGTCTGCTTTGTCAAACAGTCGGAACATTAGATCGATAACCCTTCTGTAGCCGTGCGCCGCTGGAGCCAGATGAGGAAGAGCGTGCGTGTGACGAATACGGCCGAAATCACTGAAGCTATGATACCGATGATCAGGGTAACAGCGAATCCTTGCACCGGTCCGGTGCCGAACTGGAACAGGAACGCAGCCGTGATCACAGTCGTGATGTTGGCGTCGATGATCGCCGGCATCGCGTGCCGGAAGCCTTCGTCCACCGCCGATCGGGGCGTCTTGTTGAGCTTATCTCCTCCCTGATGCGCTCGAATATCAGGACGTTGGCGTCGACCGCGAGGCCGAGTGACAGCACGAAACCGGCCAGGCCGGGCAGAGTCAGGGTAGCATCCAGTGAAGCCAGTCCGCCCAGCGTGAACAGGACATAGAACGCGAGACCCACGATTGCCACAAGCCCTGCGACTCTGTAGTAGACGGCCATAATGAGCAACACCACCAGCGTTGCGACTACCCCCGCGACCTCACCTTTCCGAACCGAATCCTGTCCCAGACTGGGCCCCACAGTCCGCTCCTCGACGATCACTACAGGTGCGGGTAGAGCACCGGCTCGCAGCACGAGAGCGAGGTCCTCGGCCTCCCTGAGTGGCGCGCTGCCTAGCTCTATCTGACCGCGGCGGTAGATCTGCGAACGGATGACCGGCGGTTGCCGGTTGACCCTGCCGTCGAGCATGATGGCCATGAAGTCGTCGATGTGCCGACCAGTCTCGCGCCGCAGGATCCGCCCACCCGCCCGATTCAGCTGGAACGTCACTATCGAAGACCGGTTCACCTGGTCGATGGTAGCTCGAGCGTCGGACAACACCTCGCCTGTGATTATGGGACGGTCGTCCACGGCGTAGAGCGCACGGTAGAGCGTGGCGCCCTGAGAAACCGGCTCCATCGCCCACGCCAGTGCTAGTCCGCGTGGGATGGCCCGCTGAGTTACGTCGAGATTGATTAGGCTATCTACGTGCGGAAACTGCTCTTCTGGAACCAGGAACTCTCCGGGTATACCCGTCTGGCTAGCGTACAGATAGGCGCTGAGCGGCCCTGGTCGGTCCAACGTCGCTGTCGTATCGGCGGAGGCGCTGTCCGGTGCGGTCGAATCGGCTCCCAGCAGCTGCTGCACTGCACTCGGTCCCGCGGGCGCCGCCTCGGTGGAGGACAACTGGATTCCGGCATCAAGGAGCGCGCGGTC
>JARRLJ010000403.1:3543-11766 GCA_037387025.1 Gemmatimonadales bacterium | reverse complement strand
AGTAGGTACTACGACGAGAAATCCAGCCGCGATAATCCACGGTGGTGGATGGTCGACATCGAGTTCGTCGAGAAGCTCACCACATTGGTGCCCCTGAATTCACTCAAGACCAGGAAGGGTCTGGAGAACATGGTGGTGACCAAACGGGGCCGGTTGTCCGTACAGCCTGTGACGGAAGAGGAGTTCAGAATCGTCAAGGCGATGGGTAAGGGAAATCCGGACTAAGTAGGGACCTGAACCACCCGCAACATCCATATTCCAACCTTCGTACACTGCCGAGCATCTAACACGGTGGATTCCTTCGTCGGAGCGATCGCATGAGACTCGTCGCGTTTATAGCACCCGCCGCGTTGGTGGCAGCAGGCACGCTCGTAGCCCCGAATTCAACTCCATCTCAGCAATCGACGGTCACCGGTCGCTGGGACGCGGAGCGAGCGCAGTGGAACGGAGAATCACGGATCCACATCGAGATCACCACACGTCTCAATGGCGACCGCTCACACTACGGTTTCACCCTGAAACCGCAGGACGTGAGCGGGGATTTCCCTCTGGAACGAACCGATGAGAGAATCTCACTGACGTTCGAACTGAACCGGGAGGCTGGAGTATTTGTCTTCACGGGACAGCAAGACGGGCGGGACGCTTGGGGTGAATTCACATGGTCCGGCAGCGACGGGTACCTCAATTCAATGAGCCGCTTGGGGTACGCCGAATTGTCCCTGCGCGATCAATTTCGGCTCAGCCTGTTTGACGTAACCACGCGCTACGTCACGGAGATCCAGGACCTCGGCTACGAGGACCTCTCGTTGAAGGATCTCATCCGTTTCTCCATTCACGGTGTCAGCACCGAATTCGTTCGGGAGCTAGCCCGCGCCGGATACCCTGACGTTCCCGCGGATGATCTGGTTCGATTCCGCATTCACGGCGTTGATGCCGAGTATGTCTCGGAATTGTCAGCACTGGGTTTTGACCATCTCACCCGCGACGATCTCGTGCGAGGTCGGATTCACGGTGTCAGTGGCGAGCACGCTGCGGCGATGGCTCGCCTGGGATACTCCGGCAGCTCGTTTGATGCCCTGGTGAAAACACGGATCCACGGAGTTACGGCAGGGTTCGTCCAAGAGATGGCCGACTTTGGCCTGGAAGACCTGAGCTTGGACGATCTCGTGGGAATGCGGATTCATGGAGTGAGCGCTGAATTCGTCCGCGAAATGGGCGAACTGGGATACCGCGATTTGTCAGCCAAGACTCTGCGCGACTTCCGCATTCACGGAGTGACTCCGAGCTTCGACGCCAGCTTCGTGACGAGACTCGAGCACCGTGGCATCAAGGACCTGTCAACCAATGAGCTGATCAGTCTGAAGATTCACGGATGGTAGCTACAACGGCAGGGTGCAGAGTGCAGAACGGATTGATTCCCTGCACTTTGCACTCTGCAACCCTGCACTGTTCACTTTCCGCCCGTATCACCGCCGACTCCCTTCAACGTCCGGTCGAAGAAATCCGCAGCGGCACGATATGCCGCTACCCAGTTCCGGTGCAGCAGGAACCCATGCACATCATCCGGAAAGATCAGCTGCTCGAAATAGACTCCATGTTTGCGCAGCTGTTCGGTGAGGTCGACTGACTCACTGAAGGGCACGTTGCGATCGTCATCCGCGTGGATCAGTAGGACCGGCGACCGCCAGTCCTTCACCGAGGCCATCGGTGACGACTCGTAGGCGAGTCGAGCCACGTCCGCTGCTTCCGCCGGGTTGTAGCTTGGTCGAAAATTGCGAATCACCATGTTCCAGTCGTGTACACCATGCAGGTCCACCCCAGCTGCAAACAGATCCGACGCGCGTGCAAGTCCCAAGGCCGTCAGGTAGCCGCCGTATGATCCGCCCCAGAGGCCGATCCGATTGGGATCGACGTCGGAACGACTGCGCAGATATAGCCCACCGCCAAGCACGTCGTTGAACTCGCTGGCGCCGCGGGCTCCGTAGTTCAGTGCCTCCCTGAATTCCATGCCGTATCCGATGCCACTACGATAATTGACTGCCAGGACTATGTAACCGCGGCTCGCCATGTACTGGTTCATGGCGTAGGCGTTGTGGTAGTAACCTAGATAATGCCAACCCAGCAGCATCTGCCGCCGGGAACCACCGTGAAAGAACATGATGGCGGGATAACGATCGCCGCGCCGCATGTTCGGTGGTAGGAACAGCTGCCCGTGAATCCGCAGCCCGTCGGCCCCCGAGAATACTACCTGCTGTGGTTCCACCATCACTCCCACGGGGAAATCCTCCGGCAGGGATCCAGGAGCGAGGGCTCGAACGTCGCTCGATCCAATCTTGATACCGGCTCGCGCCGGGTTGCGGGCATCCGAGTTTAGCATCGCTATTGCCTCGCCATCCGCCGTGACCGCGGGTGCCCATTCGATTCCGGAGCCCGTCGTAATGGCCCGTGGTGTCCCCCCGGACACGCCAACGCGCCACAGATGGCGGCGGTCGATGTCGTCTTGATTCGAAGAGAAGATCAGTTCGCTTCTGTCGGGACTGAGGACTACTTGCTCGACTTCGAACTCTCCCGGAGTCAGCAGAACCGCCGGACCTCCAGATACGGGAACCGAATAGAGGTGAGTCCAACCGTCTCTTTCCCACGGAAACACCAAATGGTCGTTATCGCCCCAGAACAGCTGACTACTGGCAACGACACCCCGGAATACGGAGCCGTCCCCCTCGTCTGCCTCCCACACCACGTGGCCAATCCCGCTGGTCACGTCGGCCACTCTGATCGACCACGGCAACCCCTCGCGCCTCGCCATGAAGGGCAGAAAACCGCTCGTCTGGGGAAATCGGGTGAATGCGATACGGTCCCCGTTCGGTGACCAAACCGGATTCGCGTCGCGGTCTACACTCGGGTCGAGGTAGCGCAGCGTGTCCCCCTCGACATGGTAGACCCCGACGAAACTGTGGTCGCCCCGATCGCTCACGAACGCGAGCATCGAGCCATCCGGTGACCAGCTCAGGGATTCCGCGCTGCCTCTGATGTGAAAAAATTCCTCCGGGCTCCCGTCTCCCGATAGTGCTACACTCCAGACCTGCCCTCTTCTCAGGAAGAGCACCTTGTCACCTGCCGGCGATACTATCGGGGCACTGCCTTCGGCCAGCTTCCGCGGCTCACCGCCCGCTGTCGGAACCAGCCAGATCGCCCGTTGGGCTTCGCTAGGGCTGCTGACGGGATTGGGGATCTCTCCCTGGCGGTTCGGTCCGCCTCCTCTCACGTACACGAGCTTCGAGGCATCCGGAGTGAAGCGCAGGCTCGAGATTTCCTGACCGTCATCAGTGTCATACATCGTCAGCTGGCGCCCCACGTAGTCGGGAGCTTCGGCAATCCATATGTTACGCCAGCCCAGGGCATTCTGGACCCACGCGACGGATCCGCCGGCCGGAGCTGCCACCAAGCCCGACGGAAACGGTGAGCTCATGACTTGATCCAGAGTGAAGCTTCCTTGCGCGTTCAGTGTGGGAGCAAACCCCAGTGCAGTGATGGTTACGACCAACGACCGGATGCGGAGGACGGGTGACACGGTGCGACTCCTTGTGACGTCGAGAGTGGCGGTGAACCTGGCAAGCATACGTTTGCTGGCGGACGACCGCTAGAACCGGCGGGTCACCAAGAACTATTCTGGTCTTGACCAGCCAGAGGCCTCTTCTTAGCTTGAGTGTTCGCGTCAGACAAACAGTGACGAGGAGCTTTTTCCCGAATGAGGCAATTCAACACCACCAACTACGACACGCCTGTGCGGCAGATCCTGCTGCCGTTTCCGGCGTCTCATGGCACCCGTGCGCCCTGGAGCTGCACAGCGGGAGTCATGACCGACGCTGATTCACAGGCGAAGGAGAGAGCACCCTAGAAGATCTGTGTTCGTGGACGTGATCAGGCCTTCCGGGTGCCCTCAGTGACCCGGGAGGCCGTTTTCATTTTGAGCGTTTTGTGAGATCACGACCATGCAAACACAAACCACGAGCCCGAACCAGCAAATAATCGAGCGGTACACGAACCAACCGCCTCGGCTTCCACCCGCGCTTCGCGCCCGGATTGAAAGCACGTGGGACGGCGAGCCGGTCCTGCTCTACGCCCTGGCCGATCTGGACGCGGCGATGCGGCTAAGCGAAACATGGGTAGCGCTTGGCCCGACACAGGTAGCCGTCGCGCGACTGAGTGATTCGGGTGATTACGACTTGCGCAGTTTCGAGCGTGCGCGCGTCGGGGCCGTGCGTGAGGCTCCCGGGCTAAGCGGCAGTGTATTGACGATTCTCGGCTCCGAACACGAGCCGCCACTCGAGACGGTGCGCTTCACGCACCGTCATTGCGGGACCGGTAAAAGAGGCCCAGGCCCTGGTAGCCGGGAATCGAATGGCTGTTATATGGCGGCTCCTCGGATACCTAACACCCTATAGGCGACGGGTGGCGGCCGGAATGGGCGCGGCAACGTTGATAACGCTCGTGAGCCTCATTCCACCGTACTTGGCCGGCTATCTGATCGACGAGGTGATCAGGCCGGTACAGAGCGGTGTGCTGACTGCCGCCAGGGGAAGTGCCGTGGCATGGATCGCTGTGGCATCCATGGCGATCGTGTTCCTCGTGCGGCAGGCCGGGGCCCTAGTGCGGCTGCGAATGATGACGGTGCTCGGCGAATTCGTTGCCCGTGATCTACGCACGCAGCTCTACGAGCACCTGCAGACTCTCAGCCTGAGCTTCTACAGTCGCAAAAAGACCGGCTCGATCATCACGCGCGTGAGCTCGGACACCGATCGCTTGTGGGACTTCCTTGCATTCGGTGTCGTCGACGTATCTCTGTCGGTCGTGATGCTCGTTGGGTTGGGGGCCGTGCTCATCAGTCTGGACTGGCAGCTCGGTCTGGTCATGACGATACCGGTTCCGGTGCTGTGCTGGTGGATCTTCAGGCACGGGGAGCGCATCAACCCACGCAATGTTGACGTGACAAAGGAGTTCAACCGGATTCACCATCTGTGGACATCGTTCTGGCCGGCCCTGATGCTCGCGGTTCATGCCACGACAGTAGCGGTATGGGTTTTCGCCATACCGCGATTGCTTGGCGGTGACAACGGAGTCGGACCCACGCTCTCGGCGGGGACGTTCGTTTCGTTCCTGCTCTATACCACGATGTTCGTTGCCCCCATCGAGGTCATAGGTCAGATGGCTCGTACAATGAATCGCGCCACGAGTTCGGCTCATCGCGTGTTTGAGGTGCTCGACACCGAGCCCGAGATCGTTGAGGTAGTGGAACCATTGAGACTGGATCCCGTGCGTGGGAAGGTCGTGTTCGACAATGTGAGCTTTGGATACGACGGCATCCGCCAGGTGCTCAGGGGTGTGAGTTTCGAGGTCGAGCCGGGCGAGATCATCGGCTTGGTGGGACCGTCCGGCGGTGGAAAAACCACCGTTGTGAACCTGATAGCCCGGTTCTACGACACCACGGGTGGAACGGTCTCGATCGACGGCATCGACATCCGCGAACTCGAGATCGGTCACTATAGAAGACAGATCGGCATGGTCCTGCAGGAACCGTACTTGTTCCATGGAACCGTGGTCGAGAACGTCCGGTACGGCTTGCCAGAGGCGTCCCTATCTGAAGTCGTTGAAGCCTCCAAAGCGGCAAACGCGCACGATTTCATCTGCCGGCTGGAGCACGGCTACGACACGGTGGTAGGAGAGCGTGGTCAGACCCTGTCAGGTGGTGAGAGACAGCGGATTTCCATCGCGCGCGCCATCTTGCACGACCCTCGGATCCTCATCTTGGATGAGGCAACGAGCAGCGTCGACACGGAAACGGAGCGGAAGATCCAGGAGGCATTGGATCGGCTGGTTGCGGGCCGAACTGTATTTGCGATAGCCCACCGCCTGTCAACACTGCATAAGGCTTCGCGCCTGTTCGTGATGGAAGATGGTCGACTGGTGGAATGCGGTACGCACCGTGAGTTGCTCGAGAGCTCCATCGGTACGTACCGGAGGTTGTACCTGATGCAGAAAGAACTGAAGTAAGGAGCGCGGGACATGAAGCCAACCGTATACTTTGAAGCGATCGCGGAAGAACTCAGAACGTTCGAGAACCGTGAATGGAATGCGTTGCGTCTCGAACAACGAATTGACGGCCAGCTCTGGGCAACGCACCGTGGCGAGTCTCGTGCCGTATTCGTGAAGCGCTGCTTCCCTTGGTCGGAGCCAACGTACTTCGTCTCGTTACGTGACAGTGACGAAAACGAGTTCGCCCTGGTTCGGCACTTGACCGACCTGGATCCTGCTTCGAGCCACGCCCTCGAACAGTCACTCGCCGAAGCCGGCTTCGTGCTGGAGGTCGTGGGTATCGATAGCGTGGAAGAGGAAGTCGAGATCCGTCACTGGAAGGTCCAGACCGTCCAGGGTCACCGATCGTTCCAGACGCGGCTCGACGATTGGCCGCGACAGGTTCCAGGCGGCGGTACACTGATTCGCGATGTTGCCGGGGATTTGTACCACATCGGAGACCCTGCGTCACTCGACAAGAAGAGCAGGGATCTGTTGTGGGCGTTTGTCGACTGAGATCGTATGTGAGCGGAAGGCGGTTGCAGCGGTTCTGCAAAGCAGAGATCTTGGAGACTCCTGTTGTGGATCATTAGGTCGACTTTGGTGCAGGAGATAGCGAGATCGGCTTGATTGCTTTCCGCTCATTGCGATCCCTCGCGTGGGTAGCGTCATTCGTCCTGGTGCCGCTGAGCGCGGCTGCGCAAGAGACCCAGCCCGACACCGTTCCGCCCGTAAGGCTGGAACCGGTGTCAGTCTCGGTCCTCCGTACGTCCTTCCCACTGTTCAGCATACCCAACGCCATCTCAATAGGCGGCGATTCCGTACTCACACGAGGTCAACCACGGCTGGGATTGGGCGAAACGCTGAATACGTTGCCGGGCCTGGAGGTGCAAGACCGGTACAACTACGCTCAGGGCGATCGCCTCTCGATTCGCGGATTCGGGGCTCGCACACAGTTCGGAATCCGTGGAGTCAGAGTAATAGTCGACGGCGTGCCGGCGACCCTAGCCGACGGTCAGAGTACACTGGACCACTTGGACCTGAGCACGGTGTACCGAGTGGAGACCCTACGCGGACCGTCGTCTTCCCTCTACGGGAATGCCTCGGGCGGGGTAGTGCGGTTTGAAACTGCCATCCCGGAAACTGCGCCGTTTCGACAACGCTTCGGATCGATTGTCGGCAGCAACGGTCTGTTGCAGCTCCAGAGTTCCACCTCCGCTCTAGTCGGTAGCACGACGCTCGGCCTCTACGTCACGAATTTCTCGCACGACGGATACCGCAAGCACAGCGAGGCCGACAAGCTGTTCGTGTCAGGTGTGGTACGGTACAAAGGACGGCACGATGATCTGAGCGTTGTTGCCCACTTCGTTCGCTTCGATGCGCTCAATACGGGATCACTGACGGATTCCATGATCGAATTGGACCCCGGGATGGCCAATCCATTCACTGAGGTACAGCAGGCCGGCAAGGCCGCAAAGCAGGGTCAGCTGGGAGTCGCCTGGCACCGCTCCACCTTGGGCGGCCGTGTGACATTGTCGGCCTATGGATTGGCCCGGGACCTAGACAACACCATCACTGTAAGAGTCATAGACCTCGACCGATTGGCCGGCGGAGCTCGACTTCAGTTCGAGCGTACCACCCCAATCGCCAACCTCCCGCTTCGGTGGACCCTCGGCGTCGAAGCTGCAATTCAGGACGACGCGCGCCGGAACTTCGAGAACGACCAGGGGGAGCGAGGCATACCTACCATCGACGAGGATCAGCGAGTCGCCAGTGTTGGTCCGTTTGTACAGCTCAGCATGCCCGTGATTCCACATCTCAGTCTCCTCGGCGGACTGCGTTACGACCTGGTTCGGTTCACGGCGGAGTCGAGTCTCTGTGTTGGACAGTCGTCCCAAGATCAGAATTGTACTAGCGAGCGCACGATGGATGCTGTAAGCCCGAGCATCGGCTTGCTGCTCGACTGGTCGGATCCACTGCGAGTGTATGGCAACATCGCGACTGGATTCGAGACGCCAACCACGACCGAGTTGGGTAATCGGCCCGACGGAGAGTTCGGCTACAACCCCAACCTGGAACCGCAGCGCACAGTTTCGTACGAGTTCGGCCTAAAAGGTCAGATCGACCCGGTCGTCCGCTATGAGATAGCCG
>JARRLJ010000403.1:0-3520 GCA_037387025.1 Gemmatimonadales bacterium | reverse complement strand
CGAGTTGATCCCATTCGAGATCCCGAGTCAGCCCGGCCGTACCTTCTTTCAGAATGCAGGCTCGGCGATTCACCGTGGTGTCGAAACCGGGGTGTCGCTTCTCCTGGGGCACAAGCTGATCGTCAGCGCAGCCTACACCTACACCGAAGCCCGCTTCAAGGACTTCACTGTAGGTGATGTAAGACTCGGCGGTAACCGCGTACCAGGGGTGGCTCCTCACAGAGTGGAAGTACTGACGTCATACGAGACACCGGATAACTGGTATGTCACCGCGGATGTAGAATTCGCCAGCGAGATGCCCGTGAACGATGCCAACAACGCGTGGTCCCCTTCCTACACGGTCTTCGGTTTTCGGACCGGCATACGTGGCGTCTCCCTTGGGGCGTTGTCACTGGACCCCTATTTGGGTATCACCAACATCTTCAATGTCCTGTACAACACGTCGGTGACCGTGAATGCGTTTGGAGGTCGGTATTTCGAACCAGGACCCGCACGTGCATTCTGGTTCGGGACACGGTTGGGCTTTGCGCCAAACCAGGGCCGGTAGCACCCGTTCGTCCGTGACTTGTGCTTTGGCGTCCGTGCGGTTAAATAAACAGCCCCGTGCCGATACGCACGTTTCTAGCGCGCGGCCTAGTCGCGCAGACTTTCAGCTCAACAAGGGGTTGGGTCTGTGTACTCAGCTGGAATCTCATACCTAGTCGAACTGTTTGACTGCCCATCGACTATACTGGACGACGAGACCATCATTGACGAGTCAATCCGCGAAGCGGCTCGTCGCGCAAGTACAACACTGGTGCACCAAGAATCCCGGCGATTTGAACCACAGGGTGTGACCGCGTTTGCGCTGTTGGCAGAATCGCACATCTCGATTCACACATGGCCCGAGCTCGGATACGCCGCGGTTGACGTTTTCACGTGCGGCATGGATCGGGGATTCGAGCTGGGCGAGGACTCTTTGCGGGCGGTAACCAAGCCTGTCGCGATTGAGGTTTGTTATGTGCAACGACGATCTCCGAAGCGCGTGCCTTCCCCTGAGACCCGAACCGATTTCTGGGTCACCGATCAGACTACGCCGGGCGACGGTTATCGCTATTCTGTTTCACGGGTGCTGGTCTGGAAGCGAACTGCCTTTCAGGATATCGCTATCGTAGATACGCCCTCGTTCGGCAAGGCCCTACTGCTGGACGGGAATTGGCAATCATGCATCGCCGACGAGTTCCTGTATCACGAGCCGCTGGTCCACCCTGCGATGCTCTGGCACGGCAAACCACGTCGAGTCGCAATACTGGGCGGAGGAGAGGGTGCTGCTCTCAGAGAAGTGCTCCGCTGGAAGAGCGTCGACCGTGTTGTAATGGTAGACCTCGACGGAGAGGTGGTGGAAGCCTGCAAAGAACACCTGGCGGAAATGCATCAGGGATCTTTCTCCGACCTCCGTACGGAGCTGGTCGTCGAGGATGCCCGCACGTGGCTGGACTCAACCGAGGAACGGTTTGACGTCATAATCTCTGACCTGTGTGAGCCTCTAGAAGAGGGACCCGCATTTGAGTTGTTCACGCGCGAGTATTTTCTCAAGGTACGCGCGGCCCTGGAGCCGGGTGGAATCTTCGCCCTCCAGGCGGGATCAGTTGCGCCCAGCGAGATCGGGCTGTTCGCGCGAGTCGCCAATACTGTGTCGAACGTGTTTCAATCCATGCGTCCGCTGACATCCGCCGTCCCAAGCTTTGCCGCTCCTTGGGGATTTCTGATCGCATCCGATCGTCCGCTAGAGCCCCTGCCGGACAGCGATTCGGTCGACAAGTCGCTGGCTGAAAACACTGAGGGGGCGTTGAGGATGCTCGACGGCTACGCCCTAACTGGACTATTTCTGACCTCGCGACACATTCGTGACGCGATCGAGAGTGAGACACGAGTCTACACGCTGGAGGATCCGCCCGGGCGCTGAGTGTATCAGCGTATTGGCCCACCCAGCCGACACTGTCTGGCAGGTAGCAGGCAACACAAAAAGAAGGCGCCCGGCCTGGGACCACGAAAGCCGGACGCCTAAAGCCCCCTCCGGGGGCTCCGACCGTTTGAGGGCCAGCCTGGAGACTAACCAACCCTCCGGTCAATGTTGCACCCAGTTGGACCGAGGGCGCTACGGACCATGACTCTCAGAGTCGCCCTCAGAGCCACCTTCCTCGGCCATGGGTGCTCCAAAGGATACCCGGGGAGTTATGAAGACCCGGTGAATCGTTTGTGAAGAAGAAACCAGGCTCCACCGGCCTATTCGCCGCAGTCTAGCCAATCCAGGCCCCGGCCGTCACCGGCGGTACGGCTGCCCTGAATTCGCCGGAATTGGCGCGGGCCTCCGCCGCTGCCGAGGCGGGCCCTACCTTTCCAGGGAGCCGAAGCGGAGATTCGGAGGTTGGACCAAGCCTTCGGCTAGATCGCTCTCGATCATTGAACAATCGGATAAGCGTACCGAACTCGAATTGCAGGTCGCGCTTTGTCCGCAGCCGACCTAACCACCACCGAGCCCAGCCTCAATCATAGTAATAGATGTGGATGGACCGTATTTGGTCCGCAAAATGACGATCCAGAAAACCCAGTATGGCGTCCAACAGCTGCCATTCGACTTCCGAGTGTACTTCGATCTGCACAACTTCACCCATGCCGCGCGCGATCTTGATCCAACCCGGGTACCGCGAGTGCATCCACTTGGCACGGTCCCGTACCTTCTTGCCACTGCGCCGCCACGTCCCGAGACCCCTGCTCTTGAGGTCGGCCTCCTTCCTGACTAAAGCGCTGTACAACCTGAATCCCTCTTCCGAAATCACGTGTACCTGTCTCATGACTTCACCTTTCTCGGCTCGGTCGAAATCTCGGTGCGCGATGGCAGACCTTCACCCCTGCACAGGAACCATCGTCGTCACACAATAGTACCTGGGGCGACCCTGAGCCAGAGGCGGTATGCGTGTGCAAGATCGAGTAGACCGCGCCGCCGAGGAACGGAAGGGTTAAGTTTGGTGTTATCATACCGGTTAAGCCGGTGGAACGGCGTTTCCAATAGGACTCCCGGATTGCCATGAATCAGAACGCTCGCAGACGGTTTTCGTCTCTACTCCGTTGGACTCTGCTCGCGGCAGCAGCAGCGTGCGCCGAGACCTCCGGTCCAAGTGGCCCCGGACAGCTGCAAATCACGCTCCACTCGGGCAACACGGACGACGCTGCGGCAGTGCTGGAACTATCCGGTGACGGGCTAGGTGACCTCGAAGTGTCCGGCGGACAGATCTTTTCGCAACGGCAAGGCAACACGACTCGTGTTGTCATCATACTCGATGATCCGGGAACGATCGTTTTCTCCATTGACGTTGAGGATACCAGCCAACGACCCGCGGTGAGGCTCTTGGAAGTCGCCGATGGAAGCAACCAGGTGCGCGACTCCGTCGCCGATTATCAAACCACTCTCCAACCACTTGCAGCGATCGCGCAACCGGGGAGGGATGAATGACCTCCTGGCAGAGAGGTGCGATTGCAG
>JARRLJ010000402.1:0-3254 GCA_037387025.1 Gemmatimonadales bacterium | reverse complement strand
CTTGCACTTACCTGAACTCCCTGCGTCGTGGATGGCGGCAATCTCACCTGGATCGAGTTCCCGATCAAATAGCTCAACCTCGTCTATCCGACCATCAAAGAAATAATCCTCCGTCCGCCCGATCCACAGCGCAGTCGTAGGATTGGCTACAGCGTTCGCATCCTCTGTCGTAGTGACCTGTACCCTGGCTTCGGGCTGGGTCAGCCCTCGGGTAACGATTCGGCAGGAGCGGCTGTCACCGTCAATTGACCTTCCATCCCTTGTTCCCGGTGCCCGCGGATTGTGCAGAAGAGGGTGTAGGTCCCGGCTGGCAAGGCGACAGTTCCTGAGTCCACATCTCCAGGGTCGGTGACACGGAGCTCCATTCGGTCTTCCATGCCCTCAATTACGAGCGTGTGAACCAAGTCTTCCTCGTTGGTGTAGTCGAATTCAATTTCGCCTTCAACAACGGTCCACGCGGTTTGGTCGAAGGCAATATTGTCGGCCACGATCGACACGGATCCGCCGGGTCCGTGTATCTCGGACTCGGAGCTGAAAGTGTCGAATGCAATAGCAAGAGCGACGCCGGTCAGTGTCAAGACTCCGCCCAAGACCAGCCACAGCCCTGGAAGGGACAGTCGAGCGATCGTCCCCTCGCTACGGAACCATGCGAAGAGCAAAACGCCGATGGCGACGGCAAGTGCGATGATCGGTGCCCAGAACCTGCCGAAATGAGCAAACTCAAAGAGGGCCAAGCCGAGTGGGATCGCCAGAATCAGCAGGAACCCGAGCGCAGTCGTTGGTATGCGCAGAGCGTCGGACAGCCGCCTTCGAATTCGCTCCGCTTCCGACTCGTGGTCATCGTCAGCCACGGCCAGGATCACCGACGACGATTCACCGTCGACCGATTGCGGGTGCTCCGAAGTCGGTTCCTTGTCGGACTGGGGGTTGCCGAAACCCATAGTCATTACCACCTCGGATAAACCGGCGTCCTCCGCCTTGGTTGGTCGTTTCCAGTTGCAACAGACAAGTCTACAGAATGAGGTGCAACGAGCTCCGCGCCTTCGGGATACACCTCCTGATGATCGTCATTCTCGGGATAGGTGTCTCGCTCCCCAACTTGTGGACCACGCCTGGAATGCTGCCAGTGACACAATCCTGGCGCACATAACGCCACATATGTGCAAGCCAACGCTCAGGCGCTATTGCGGGTCTGTACGCTGCAGCTGGGACGACAAGACCGCGGCGCGGAGGTTGCTGATGTCCGATGAGATGGTGGTTGGCCCGGCATCCGAGTTGACCCCTGGTGTGGTGGTCGGCGCCGGTCCTTGGGCAGTTGGAAATGCCGATGGTGACTTCTTTGCGGTATCTCGGCGTTGCCGTCATCTTTATGCCGACCTCGCTGACGGCTCTATCGATAAGGACGGTTGTCTGACGTGTCCTTGGCATGGTTCGAAGTACGACCCGAAGACCGGACGGATGGTTTTAGGACCGCAAGGCCTGTATGCCAAGGTTCCCGGTCTTGGCGTAGCCGCCAAGATGCTGACTCGTATATGGCCGCTTCGCCGGGGTCGAGTGATCCGACGTGATGAGGATATCTATGTCGAGTAGGCGTCTCCGTTCCTGAAGCCGTCTGGATTGAGCAGGACCCGGGTTATCGCTGGTCGTCTAGCCCGTCGTCATCCAGCAGCATGAGCTATCCGCAGTCAGCACATAACGGCACTTATGTGGCGACGGTTGGAGGCCTCAGGCTCGGGCTAGGCGTAGGTAACCCCCGAAGCTGTCCGGGTAGACGGCCAGTTCGACTCCCGGAGCCTGGGCGAGCATTGCTAGAGCCTGGTCACTGGCCGTCCCATAGACCACAAACTGGTAGGTCTCGATGTATTCCATCGCAGATCCAGCGCGATCACCCGCACCCTCGAAATGTGCGTCCATGGCGTCAGCGTCGGGAAAGACATGAACAAACGAGAGCTCTGATCCATCCTCATTGGCGTAGCCGTAGTGAAGGATCGTTCCCGGTTTGGAGGCCTCCAGCATGGAGAACATTTCCTTGCTCATCTCATGGAAGGCTTCAAGCTTGCCTTCCTTCACTCTGCTGTGGCTGACGAAGACGATCGGATCGGGCATGCTTACTCCAGTTCTCCAGACCCTTCTCCCGAACCTACACCACGAAATGACGGCACCTATTTTCTCATCGGACTGAGCAGGACATATTGCCGGTTATCGAGCGTCGTGGGAGTGTGGTTTCGGGCTGGATACGTGGTTGGGATTGTGTGGATCTGGAGTGATCTGGTCTGCTTTGAGGAAGAGAAAGAGGATGCGTTCCAGCCATTCTTGCCATTGGTCCATGGTCCAACCTAGGCGGAGCAGTGTTGAAACTGTTGACGCCGAGTCGACTGCCATGGCGAATGTGACGATGTCTTCGATTTCTATGTCGGGGTGTCGGATCGAGTCGGGAAAGACGGCTCGGCTCACCCTTTCGGCGCTAGCCCGTTTGTATTCGAGCCCGTTCTTTGCCAGATCTTGTATCCGGGGATCTCGTATCTGATCGTTGAAGGCCATCAGCTCCAACTGGAGCGCTCCACTCTCCCAGGTTTGCCTTGAATCCTGAGCCACCATTCGGATGCGCTGGATCGGGTCCGGTTGTGCTCTGAGTGCCTCGATGAAGGCGGCGTCCTCGGCGGGACCCCCGCTCTCCATGTAGAGAAGCCCGGCGTTTACTAGCAACCCAACCTTGTCTCCGAAAGCGTTGTATACGGTCTGCTCGGATACCGAGGCGTGTTCTGCGATCTCTTTCACGGAAGTGTCCTGAAAGCCCTGTCTGGTGAACAACGCAATGGCGGTCTCGAGGATCGCCTGCCTGGTTTGTTGTGCTTGCTGTTCACGGCGCGGCGACGAGTAGCTGCGCTTGACAGAATCATCCGATGGTTCTAGTGTCACTCAAATCACTTGGGTAGAACTCGAGTCATAATATCAGCATCACCGAGGTGGATCCATGTTTTGGGCCAATCGCACCGACAAGGTAGCTGGGGTTCTACTGCTGCTGATCGTCATTCTGAGTGTCGTCGGTTTCATCGCCGGTACTCCGCTGGGGGAGGTAGACCCGTTCGCGCGGGCGGATGTCGATGTGATGCTCCGAACCATTAGAGAAAGCTTCGGCTTGTGGACGGCGAGTCTCGTACCATTTGTGATCCAAGAACCTCTTATCGTTGCGGTTGCTGCGTTGCTCTACATCATCTTCCGAGATCGCAGTCAATCTCTGGCTCTCCTTGGTG
>JARRLJ010000401.1:0-3255 GCA_037387025.1 Gemmatimonadales bacterium | reverse complement strand
GCAATCCTTCGGGGAGCTCAATCGATGCTGAGGCGACGATGGCCCCGACCCAGAGGGCGACCACGGGCGCCATGAGCAAGACCCCTCCCACCGAGAATCTCAGAAGCACGTAGCGCCACCGCTCGATCGGAAGTGATAGCGCATAGACATGACCACCTCGATGGTCGCTGGCCCAAGCGCTGGTGCCCATGATTAGCCCGAGTCCCGCCGCGAGAGCTGCGTACCAGACGCTCCAATTCTGCACCGAACTCAACAACTCCCACTGCCCCCACCGCGACGGGTCTTGGCTGCCGGCTTCTTGGACCGACAAAACCGGGAGTGTAAATGCTCCGACTACAGCCGCCATAAGGAGGAGTTTGGACCAATTCCAATGGGACAGCAGCATTACTCTGAACATGGATCACTCTCCCAAGTTCTCTCGTGACGTGACGTTCGCAGCAGTTCGACGAAACCGTCCTCCAGATCGACGTCAATCACCTCAGTCAGTCTGGCTCCAACCCCTTCGAAGTAGTCGTGCATTGAGTTCTGCCAGTCACGCACTACCCACAGTTCCCCATCGCTGACTCCGTCACTCGGCTGGCGGGAAAGCAAGACGAAGGGCGGTCTTTCCACTTGGCGCGGCGCGTGAGTTACTCGCAGCCGCTTTATTCCGGCTTTGAAACTCTCGGTAGTCATCTCCGCCACCAGACGGCCTTTGTCCATCACGCCGACCCAATCACACATCCGCTCCACCTCGTGAACCAAGTGGGATGAGATGAAGACTGTGGCTTTCCGGTCGGAGACGAACTCTACCACCGCACTCATCACCTCTCTTCTCACCACAGGGTCCAGGCCATCCGTGGGCTCATCCAGCACTAGCAATTCCGGCCGTTGGGCCAGCACCAACAACAGCAGTAGCTTACCAGTTTCGCCTTTCGACAGCCGCTTGATTCGGCTTGTCCGATCGAGATCGAACTGATCCAGCAGTCTGTCGGCGGTAGCGGCGTCCCAACTGCGGTAAAACGCCGAGTGATACGCAATCGCCTCGCAGATCGCGAGGCTGGGATCCAGGTGGGGCCGTTCCGGTACGTATCCTGTTCTTGCCAGCATCTTGGTCACGTCTTTCGGCACCTCATGGCCGAGAACGGTGATCGTTCCCCGTTGGGCGCGTCGCATAGCCAGTAGCAGCTGGATCGTGGTGGTCTTGCCTGCCCCGTTGGGACCGAGGAACCCGTATATCGAGCCCTCAGGCACGTTGAGGGACAGGTCCCGAATCTCGAACGACTTCCCGACCCTGTACCTGACTCCGTGTATCTGGATCGCGTTGCTCATGGCTTTCCGACTCCAAGTTCTCGTCCCACAGCTTCCGCTATCTCCCCGCTCTCCAGGCCTAGACGTGCCGCCTCTGCCAATAATTGGCGCACGAGGCGCCGGGCTTGCTGCTCACGCTCCGCTGCACGCTTGGCCGATTCGATCTCGCACACAAAGGTGCCGGCTCCCTGCCGCATTTCGACGAAGCCCTCCGCTTCAAGTTCGCGGTACGCCTGCACCACGGTGGCGGGATTCACCCGCAGCCTGCTGGCAAGCTGCCGCACCGAGGGAAGCGGCGTGCCCGGCACCAACTCCCTAGCCGCCACCGCCACGCGGATGCGTGAAGCGATCTGGTCGTATAGCGGAACCGGACTTCGGGGGTTGAGTTGATCGAACATGAGAGTGTATTGGTCTTACGATACAATACTACACTTGCGAGATATGTCAATAGGGCAAGTCGACCACCCATGCCCTGTTAGTTAAGTTCTCGCTTGTGCTTATGTATTACTAGAGGTCAAATACGCTAATACATTATGTTATAATTGTTTAGCTAATCTTCACTCAGTAGTGTGAAGCCGAGGTTCTTCACCCTGCCGGCGTCGAGCACAAAACCGGTGATCATGCCATCCGCGTCCCTCTGGAACTGAAGGGTGACTCCACCGCGTCGCATCCGATCCACTGCCGAACGGCGGAGCCTCCCGTCCAGGTCGTTGCCGACCTCCAGTCTCAGGTCCCCGTTGGCAAGGCTGATCCGGTACGTGACGTCTAGTTCTGCGCTGTAGTACGTTCCTGTGTACTCGGCTAACTGCCCTGGCGAAAGCGGCAGGGGCTCAGACTCCCTTTCCCCGGAACCAGCTGCAGAAGATCCGTCTTGCGGATCGGGTTTTGGACCCATCAGATCACCCAGGTAGATATCTGCCACCTGACGTGCTAGGGCGGTAGGGTGCGAGCGGCTCAAGTTGCAGAGGCAGATCACTGTGAAGCTCTGTTCGGGGAATCGCATCATTTCGGCCCGAAAACCGACGAATGCTCCACCGTGGCTGATCACTTTGAGCCCTCTGTACTCGCCGTGCGTGAGCCCCAATGCGTAGTTGAGCGTATCTCCTTTGTTGAGCACGCCGCGCGTCAGCATCACTGTCCAAAAATCATTCGGTCGGTCAAGGTGTAGATCAGAGACACTCGGAGCGTAAAAGAACCGGTCCCATTCCAGCAGATCGTCGACCGACGTAAATATTCCTCCGTCTCCGACCATCTCCAACGTGGTTATGCTGATGCGAAAACCTGAGTCGCTTGGCGCGTAACCTGTGGCGCGTTGAGGGACGATGTGGGTGTGGTCGTCGTGAAAGTGGGTATTCGCCATGCCGAGTGGGCCGAAGAGGCGCTCCTGAGCATACTGTTTCAGAGATACTCCGGTCACTCGCTTCACAATCTGGGAGAGTAGGAAGTAGCCTGAGTTACTATACAGGTGCTCCCCACCGGGAGAGAAGTTCAGTTCTCGCTGACGCGAGAGCATGGTCACAACATCCTCGTCGGTGAAGAAGTCGTCATCTCTCAAGCCCGCCAAGTAAGCCAACGTCAGATAATCCCTGATTCCACTTGTGTGGTGCAGCAGGTGGCGTATAGTAACTTGCACTCCGTAGTCGGGTAGTTCTGGGAGGTACTTCCGTATGTCGTCATTGAGTGAAATCCTGCCGTCCTGCGCCAGCAACACCATAGCCGCCGCTGTGAACTGCTTGGAGGTCGAGCCAATTCGGAAGACGCTGGAAGAGGCTAGTGGAATCCCGTACTCCAAGTTTGCCATCCCGTAGCCTCTCCGGAACACAAATTCTCCCTTGTGGATGACGCCCACTGCGCATCCGGGACTGCGCGTGTTGTCGTACATGGCGAAGACGCTGTCCACGCGAAAGGCCGCGCCGGTTGTCTGGGCAACGGTCGATTCCAACAGCAGCATCAACAGAAGGCCGG
>JARRLJ010000400.1:0-3256 GCA_037387025.1 Gemmatimonadales bacterium | reverse complement strand
GTCAGTCTTCTCCATTTGATGTCGGCTGTTACACCGACGACATCGAACGTGCGATCTCCGAACCCAACCCTTCCGCCAACGGCTTTACCTCCAGGCCAGTACCGTTCTGCCATGGTCTTGTTAACCATTATCACCGGTCGGCTGCCCTCGGTGTCCTGTGAGTCGAAAGCCCGTCCCTCCACCACTGAAACGCCGAGCGTTGCGAAATAATCTCGACTCACGAATACGTAGTCGACGCGCATTTCTTCGCCGGGAGCTGGCTCATAGCCGGGCACTGATACGAAGGTGCCTCGGAAACCACCTTGCTGGAACGGGACCAGAGTCGATACACTCACCGACTCAACACCGGGGAGGCGGGTTACGCGATCAGTCAGGTCGTCCAGGAACGCTGTGCCCATTCCCGGCGTGTAGTGCAGCAGTGAGAGGTCGAACCTGGCCATGGCTAGTTTCTCTGATCTAAAGCCGGGATCGAAAGCGAGTGCGTTCCTGACCGTCCTGAGGAAGAGAGCCGAACCCATTAGAAGCACCAGACAAAGGCCGACCTGTCCCGCGACCAGCGCCCTGCGCAATCCCCCAACACCTTTGTTAGGTCCTGCTGCTTCACCCTTGAAGAAACTCAGCAAGTCTGCCCGCGTTGCGTGGAGAGCGGGAAGCAAGCCGAACAAGACGCCGGCTAGCAGAGAGAGCCCGACCGCGAGAGTCAGTACCCTGACATCCAACTTGACTGGAAGGGAACCTATAGCGATACCACCGGGCAGTTCGAATCCCGATAACAAGTCGAGCACCCAGACTGATACGAGCAAACCAAAGGCACCGCCGATGAGGGCCAATACCATGCTCTCAGTCACGAGTTGGCGCACCAATCGAGAGCGATCCGCTCCCACAGCTAATCGAGTCCCGATTTCTCGGCGGCGATCCGATGCGCGCGCCAGAAGGAGATTCGCCACGTTGGTGGCGGCCAGCAGGAGGGAGAATCCAACTATCCCTGTCAGCAATACCAGGAACTGCACCAGCTCGTCGCGAGAGCCTGGCGGGCGTATATATCCGTGAACGGCATCCACTGTAATTGTGCGCGGACCACGCGCCTCCGGATCTTCATCAGCCAGCTGTTGGGATATGGAGAGCATCTCGGCCCGTGCTTGCGAAACCGTCACGCCTTCTGCCAGGCGTCCCACCAACTGAGCAATCCAGCGTGAGCCGCGAATGCTGAAACGATCCATGTCGGCGGCGTAATCGCTGCCCAAAGCAGGCCTGCTTAGCAGCGGGACGTAGATGTCTGCCTCGCCGTCCAAGTGTAACCCTGTGAACGCCTCTGGCGTGATCCCAACAATCGCGTAGCTAGCTTGATTGAGTCGAATTGCATTGCCCACGACCGCAGTGTCTCCGCCAAACTGGTCTTGCCATAACCGGTAGCTCAGTACGGCGACTCGTCGTGCCCCGTTTATGATATCGTCATCTGGTCTCAGCAATCGCCCAATGGCAGGCGTTACGGCGAGCAGCGAGAAGTAGTTGCCGGACGTCAATTGGGTGGTGAGCAGGCGCGAGCCCGACTCGCCGCCGAGACTGGTTGTGGTCCAAGTGTATGCGGCAAGGTCTCCAAACGTGCGTGAGCGGTTTCTGTAGTCGAGGTAGTCTGGGTAAGAGGAGGAGCATCTGGGTGATCCCCGGCGGCAGGTCGTGTATACTGCGGCTAGCCGATCTGGCTGCGACACGTTGGGCCGACGTAGGAGAGCAGCATCAGCCACACTCAGAATGGCCGTATTAGCACCGATACCCAGTGCCAGTGTAATGATTCCGACGGTGGCGAAGGTGGGGTTCTTCAGCAACGTCCGGCAAGCATAGCGAATATCGTGAAGCAGACTGTCCATCCTATCACCTCAAAGTGAGTGTCTTCCCCCTGCCAGCAGCTATCCGAACCTCGGAGAGCAAGCCGGATGCCATCGTATCCCTTCGATAACCATTTGATTTGAAGCGACTTAGCGTATTGTATCACAATCTCGTTAAGCTGCCGCTGTTCGTTTTCGGGATGTAGTGTCCCGCAAGCGGACGGCTTTGCGAATGCGTATGTGATCCCACGCTGTTAAGATTAGTCTTGACCGCAGCACGTTCGCGCGGGAGCGCATATCGGATAGACAAACCACAGAGAGAAGAATCTGATGCTTCCTAGGGCGAGAATCCCATATGGTACTTGGGGAAGCAGCTATTTCCCCGCCTGGCAGACGTCAGCCCTGGCCGAAGTGAACATCGGCCAGTTTGCTGGTGAGTCAATGAATCGCATCCTCGGAATACGACAGGTACCCAAGAGTGAGCTAGAGTACCTCGTGATCGGCTCAACCATCCCCTGGCATTGGAAATTCTGGAATGCACCTCTGGTGGCCAGTTGCATGGGTCACCGGATTCCCGGCTATCACGTTGAGCAAGCCTGTGCCACTGGTCTGCAAGCAACTCTACTAGCCGCCGGCGAGGTTGGGACTGGATCATACGATGTGGTTGGTGTTCTGACTTTCGACAGGACGAGCGACTCGCCAGTGGGTGTATTTCCGGAACGCCGGGCCCACGAACGGACTCACGCAATTAGCGACGTGTGGGACAACTTCGGATTCGACCCGGCCACCGGGAAGGCGATGATAGCGGCGGCTGGGAAGACCGCTCGCAAGTATAAGAGCGATCGGGATGAGGTGGATGAAGTAGCGTTTTGTCGCTACCAGCAGTACTTCGATGCCAAGGAATCTGGCTTCCTCAACAAAGTACTCGTACCGCTCGATGTGCTGACCGTTCAAGGGCGGCCACTGGGGCGAATCGATGACGATCTTGGGGTGCGACGGGTTACTCGCGCTGGCCTGAGGGCCATGCCCGAGTTGGATACGTGCGTAACGGGAGGGACTCAGACGCACGCGTCGGATGGTATGGCGGCACTCCTCGTTGCTAGCGAGGACCGGGCAAAGGAGCTGAGTCGTCGGCCCGAGATCAACATCGAGTTCGTGGCCAAGACGGAAGTCCGAGCGCATCCGAGCCTCATGCCTGAGGCTCCTGCACTTGCCGTTCAGAAGTTGCTGACCAAGTGTGGGATGACAATGTCCGATATGGCTGTGGTCAAGAACCACAATCCGTTCGCCGTCAACGACGTCATTTTCTCGAAGGTCATGAACTACGGCTGGGAGAGAATGAACAATACAGGATGCCCCCTCGTGTGGGGACATCCTCAGGGCCCCACACTGACGAGAGTAATAATTGAGGCTCTCGAAGAAGCTGTGGA
>JARRLJ010000399.1:0-3258 GCA_037387025.1 Gemmatimonadales bacterium | reverse complement strand
TCACGCGTTGGGCGTCTTTCACGGGATTCCCGCAGGGGCCTGCCGCGTCATAGAGACAGATGAGTCCTTTCAAGGACATCGCCTGTCCGGATGCGTTGAACACATAACTTCCCTCCTCGGGTCCCGGAGCCACCCGAAAGGGAGCCCGGGCCTGATCCAAATCCACCAGTGCGATGGAAAACCCGCTGTGCAGTGAAACGACGTTCAGGATGTCCACGGCGACGTTGATGCTCCCCAGGAGACCCTCGTCAACCGCGCGGACTAGGTATTCTGCCGCGGGTTTTCCCCGGCCCGCCGGTTTGTGTCCCCAGTGGCGCAGCATGTCACGCACCCGCAACCGAACCGCTTCATCCCGTTGTAGCGGGACATCAGCATCCAGCCTCAGCAGATCCATGACCCATGGCGGAGTCTCGGTTTCCCCCAGCGGTTTCGGGAATTCGGTCGTGAACGCCGCGGGTCGGAGCAGGGGGTGATCCTCGACCTCGATGTGTAACTCCTGTTCGGTCATGATCCAAAGATGGTGAAGATCAACACGAGAGGCCAACCGGCCTGAAGCGCGACGGACCTCGCGCCCGGCGAACGCGCGCTACATCTTATCCCCGCTGTCGCTCGGATAGCCGAGCCAAGTTCCAGTACCAGCCCTACAGCTACGGAGTGACAATGTATCGCTCGTTCAAGCACGCACTTGCTATCCTCGGCATCCCGTTTGCCGTCATCGCGTTCTCCCCAGCCACCCAACAGGAAGAGTCGATGCTGGGATTCACAGCCGGGACAGCGGCCCAGCAGCGCGCTTTGGAGTCGCAGTTCGATTCCTATCTAGATCGCGACAACCTCCGCAGTTGGATGCACCGAATGTCGGCAAGGCCGCAACACTTGGGCTCTCCGTACGGCAAGGAGAACGCCGAGTTCGTGGCGTCGCAGTTTCGCGCATGGGGGTACGAGACCGAGATAGAGACATTCCGCGTATTGTTTCCCACTCCCAGGACGCGTGTCCTGGAGATGACCGAGCCAACCCGTTTTACTGCGCGGCTTGCCGAGCCGGTGCTGGAGGAGGATGCAACCTCCGGAGTAACCGAAAACCGGTTGCCAACTTACAACGCTTATTCGGCGGACGGGGACGTCACTGCCGAGTTGGTGTACGTCAACTACGGCATTCCCGATGACTACGAGGAGTTGGCCAGACGCGGTGTCGACGTTGAAGGGAAGATCGTGATCGTTCGCTACGGGGCATCTTGGAGGGGGATAAAGCCGAAGGTAGCGGCCGAGCACGGCGCCATCGGTTGCATCATCTACTCGGACCCCAAGGACGATGGGTACTCGCAGGGGGATGTCTATCCTGAGGGTCCTTTCCGCATGGAGCAAGGTGTGCAGCGGGGCGCCGTGCAGGATATGCCACAGTACCCCGGCGATCCGCTGACACCGGGTGTTGGAGCGACGGAAGACGCCGAGCGATTGTCGCGGGATGAAGCGCCGACGATAATGCCGATTCCGGTACTCCCGATCTCATATGGCGATGCACTCCCGCTGCTCGATGCTATGAGTGGTCCGGTGGCTCCAGCTTCGTGGCGCGGTGCTCTACCCATCACGTACCACATTGGTCCGGGACCGGCGAAGGTGCACCTGAAGCTGGAATTCAATTGGGATCTCGTGAATGCATACGACGTGATAGCGAAGCTGGAAGGAGAGGAGTTTCCCGACGAGTGGGTAGTTCGTGGGAACCATCGCGACGGATGGGTCTTCGGCGCGTCCGATCCGCTCAGCGGTATGGTAGCTCTCATGGAAGAGGCGCGTGCAGTGGCCGAGTTGACGGGAACCGGTTGGCGACCAAAGCGGACGATAGTGTACGCCTCGTGGGACGGCGAGGAGCCGGGGCTGCTGGGCTCGACCGAGTGGGCCGAGTTCCACGGTCGGGAACTCCAGCAGAAGGCAGCGGTCTACATAAACTCGGACTCCTACAGCCGTGGTTTCCTTGGCGTGGGTGGATCTCACTCGTTGGAGAAGTTCGTCAATCAGGTAGCACGCTCCGTGACCGATCCGCAGACGCAGGTGTCCGTATTCGAGCGTGCTCGTGCTGCACGGATGGTGGGTGGAGATCAGGAGGCCCGCACCCGCAAAGACTTGAGGATCTATCCCTTGGGTTCCGGATCCGATTACACACCGTTCCTGCAGCATCTTGGCGTCGCTTCGCTGAACGTGGGATATGGTGGTGAAGGCGGTGGTGGGTCGTATCACTCCATTTTTGACTCGTTCGATTTCTATACGCGATTCGGCGATCCCAACTTCGACTATGGAATTGCCATGGCAATGACAGCGGGGCGCATGACATTGCGGCTCGCCAATGCAGATGTACTGCCGTATCACTTCGGCAGTCTGGCGGAGAACATCGGAAGGTACGTTGACGAGGTGACTGAACTCGCCGATCGACTGCGCACCGAGACAGAGAGAACGAATTATCTCGTGAACAGCAAAGCCTACGAGTTGGCGGCCGATCCTACCAAGATCTATGTGCCGCCGGAGACGAAGGAGATAGTGCCATACCTCAATCTTGCCCCAGTTCGCAATGCACTGGATCGACTAAAGGAGAGCGCCGAGAGCTATGATACGGCAGTGCAGGAACGTCTGCAGCGCGGTCCACAGATTGGCACCGCAACACTGGGAAGACTCAACAGTACGCTCCTCTCGACCGAACACATGCTAACGTACGAGGGCGGACTTCCCCGTCGCTCTTGGTTCCGACATCAGATCTACGCTCCAGGATTCTACACAGGGTATGGTGTCAAGACGTTACCGGGGATAAGGGAAGGGATCGAGCAACGCAATTGGGACGAGGTGGACCAGTACGTCGCCATCGTAGCCGAAGCGCTCGAGCGTGCTGCGAATACGATCGACAGTGCGAAACAGATTGTGGCGGAGAACTGAGTCTGGGGGAGGCGAGTGAGTCGACGTAACAGAAACCACAGTGAAACTCAGAAATAGAAAGTGTGTGATCAGATGAAACACGCATTCAATGCGTTGCGGCTGTTGCTCTTCAACAGCGTGGTGATCCATGCGTTAGGAGTCATGCCGCTGGCGGTTGAGGCACAAGAGCCACGTATCGATCCGGAGCTGTTCCAGGGAATGGAATGGCGCAACATTGGTCCATTTCGTGGTGGCCGCTCAGTGGCCGTCACAGGTGTGGCAGCCGATCAGCTGACGTATTACTTCGGCGGCGTCGGCAGCGGTGTATGGAAGACCACGGATGCGGGCCAAGCTTGGAAG
>JARRLJ010000398.1:0-3259 GCA_037387025.1 Gemmatimonadales bacterium | reverse complement strand
TCGGCGATCCGGGCAGGAGCTGTTCCTGTGGAACTCTCGAGGTGGAGCGTTACCTGTCCAAAGTGTCCGGGCCGCTATTAGATAGAATAGATCTACATATAGAAGTGCCGGCGGTCCCATATCGCGACCTGTCCAACCATCGATCGGGCGAGCCCAGTGGCGCCATCCGGGAGCGCGTGAACCGCGCCCGGGAGCTACAACGGGAACGGTTCTCCAAGAGACCGGGCATCTTCGCCAACTCGCACATGACCCCCAAAGACATCAAGAAATTCTGCCGCGTGGGCGAAGCTGCCGAGGCGTTGCTCAAGACCGCTATCACGCGGCTCAGGCTATCCGCTCGCGCTTATCACAGGCTGCTCAAGATTTCTCGTACGATCGCCGACCTGGCCGGGAAGACCACGATCGCGCCGGCGCACGTGAGCGAAGCCGTGCAATACCGGAGCCTAGACCGGCCATTGGGGTAATAAGCGAGATCAGGCGCGTTCGCGATGGGAATGTCTGACACTGAAGGCACATTTCGGGACGGCCCTGGTTGCGGGCGGATGACCGCCGACTGCAGGTTTGCAGTAGTGGTGATCGAATATATCGAGGCGAACGAACCTCATGTTACGTGCTACCTCATTAGAGCTGAGAACGGTGGTGGCAAACGCCATCAAGGGACCCCTGACTGCACGCCTCCAGCCTCCCCGTGGATCATTTCGGACGAGAACAACCTGCCGTGGTCGGAGACTGGCCACGCTCCTGTGCGTCTGTGTCGTGCTAATTCTCTCGCCCTGCTTTCTGAGTATTGACGCCCAACGCCTGCCGTTCGCGAAGGGAGACACTGTGCGAGTGGCTCGCAGCGACTCCGCGGGCGGCGGTGATTGGACGATGGGTCACGTCTACGTGGCAACGCGTGAGTACCTTCTGATGGGAGCGGGTGGTGCTGATCCTCTCGTCAGATTCGATGAACCGATCCGCCTCCAAGTGCGCCGCAACAGCCGATCGCACAAGACCTTGGGAGCCCTTCTCGGTCTTGGAGTAGGGGCGATATCGGGCGCGACCTTTCTATCGCCGACCCTCAGCTACTTGGATACACCGACATCCGATGCACAATCAACCATCGCAGGGACACTGGCATACGGTGCAATTGGAGCATTGGTGGGAATGCTGGTGGGTGGACAGTTCCGGGACAATGAGTGGGAAGAGATCCATTTTGTGAATGGACGAATACCCGCGGCTCCGCTGACGGATCCAACGCCGATTACGGTGCCCTCGCCCAACCGAGCGATCTGGTGGACCCGGTTCGACCCCGCCGTAGAGGATTTCGAGTCGTTCTTCGAAGCACACAGCGACAGCCTACTCCCTCTCGAAGGAATCTGGAAGCTTCTGGGCCGAGGAACACAGGTGGCAATCGTGAGGGACGATCGGTTGAGTGGAGTCCAGTATCTCGGGTACCGGATTACGACGCAGTTGATGCAAACACCCATCGACGGGCTAACGGTAATGGCACTCTCGCGCTTTGAGGGTGACGGCTCGTTCTCGATGCAGTTTCCTAGAGGCACCGAGCCGCTGACCATGCCCGTGTTCAGATCATCCGGGGCATTCTCGATTGTAGCGTCCAGGGAATTCGTAGAACAAAGCTACAGAGCCGAATTCACGCCGGGGACCATTCGAGTGTGGCTTCCAGGCGGCCTGATGCAACGTTGGGACAGAGTGTTTCCAAAGCCCTCACTCGATTCGACGGCGATTGCGGAGGCAACGATGGACCCCGCCACGCCGTTGCGCCCGGTCGTCATAGAAGGCAGGAGGGTCAGCAACAAGCTCTGGAATGCTGGCTTTTATGGCCGCATGCAGAGTGAGGTCGGCACCTTCATCACGCAAGAGGAAATCGCGCAGCAGAATCCGAGGAACACGTCCGAGCTCCTGAGAAGGATTCCGGGTTTCGTCGTCCTGGAATCAGGGATCGCTTCTGCACCACGCCGCTCCAAATGTAGCGGTGTGGCCTACTACGTTGACGGCGTACATGCTGATGGATCTGACCTCAATGCAGTGCTGCCACCTGCCATAGCTGGCCTCGAGGTTTACACCGGGCCGGCAACCGTGCCGATGGCCTTTCGAGTGATCACTCAAAACCCTGTCTGTGGGACGGTACTGATCTGGCTGCGGGATGGCGATCGTCAGCCGTAGGGATACGGAGCGACGGCACGCCAAGGGGAGCCCCGCGCCATGAGGGGAATGACGTAGCTCCTGCGCGACTCTACCGTTGCCGCCGACCCCGCAAGAGGTACCAGGCAAGCGAGCCGAAAAGCACGGCGTTGGTTGCTGTCAACAGCGAGATCTTGCCCAGCCACAAGACCCTGCCCGGTGTTCTGACTATGATGGGCTCGGCCCTGGAGGGCAGGGCGTCCAAATCGGGAAAACCAGCAAGCCGTCTCCAGGTGCGCGGTTCCGCCGTGACTCCCGGCTCCGCGTCGCACAGTTCTTCCTCCGTGAAGTCAAATCCGTGTTCCGCGGCCAGTTCCACCAGGTCTTGTTGTAGCTCCTCGTCGTCCGCGACACTGTCGAGAAACTCTGCGACTGCCCGTCTTCCCATCTAGTCCTCCGGTTGATACGTCGTGTGAGACCACTGGACTATCGCTTCAACGTGTCGCGTAGGCAAGCTCCACGCTCCTTGCTGTAGCGGCAATGCTGCAATGCGTTTAAGCTGTAAGGTCTGTATCCAACTACTGAACAACTGGAGGGACCCCCTGAAGTCCGAAGTGCGGAGAATGAAAGTCGCAACTCTGGCGGCTGTAGCCGGTGCGTTGGTGTGCGGAACGTTCTTGAACGGACGTTTGGTGGCGCAGGGCGACGACCGTAGTCCCCATAGTGATATGCAGTTGATTGCTGAGGTTAGCGCGGTGCGCCCGGGAGAGACGTTCACCGTGGCGCTGCGTCTCCTGATGGATCAAGGGTGGCACAGCTACTGGAAGAACCCCGGTGCCGCGGGTACCCCAACCTCGATCGAGTGGAACCTGCCGGTTGGTTTCGAGGCGGGATCGATCCGCTGGCCCTATCCGGAGCGAATCCCAGTTCCGCCCCTGATGAGCTACGGATACTTCGATGAAGTGTTGTTGCTCGTAGATGTAACGCCACCACCGGGCTTGAGATCAGGAGCCTCCGTAGTGTTGCAGGGCGAGGCCATCTGGTCGGTCTGCTCCAACATTTGTCTCCCGGCGCGGCAACATGTTCGGCTCGAACTCCCCGTGCGACAGTCTGCCCCGCCCGACAGTCGTTG
>JARRLJ010000397.1:0-4621 GCA_037387025.1 Gemmatimonadales bacterium | reverse complement strand
GCTCGGACGGCGCCGTCACGATTGTGGCGCCCAATCCGGAATTCGGACAGAACGTGAAGACCTCCATGCCCATGATCGTGGCCGAAGAGCTCGATGTGGACTGGAAACAGGTCGTCGTCGAACAAGCTCGCTTCAATAGCGAGGTCTTCGACCGTCAATTCACGGGCGGGAGTCAGGGCATTCGCCGGGGGTGGCGGGGGCTTCGCATGGCAGGCGCAACGGCCCGACAGATGCTTCGTGAGGCGGCGGCGGAAGCGTGGGGGGTGCCGGTGGAAGAGGTCACCACGGACGAAGGAGTCTTATACCATCGAGCGAGCGACCGGTCGGCGGGCTACGGTGAAATGGCATCGGCGGCGGTGACGATTCCCGTGCCGGAAGAGGTGCAACTCAAGGACGTGAAGGACTTCAAGATCATCGGCACGTCGCAGAAGAACGTGGACGGGCTCAAGATCGTGACGGCGCAGCCCCTGTTCACGATGGACCAACACTGGGATGGGACACTCGTCGCCATGATTGCCCACCCCCCGGCCTTCGGCATGAGACCGAAAGCGGTGGACGACACGGCCGCCAGGTCCATGCCCGGCATCAGGGACGTCTTCACGTTCAAGACGTTCGAAGACGGATACGAGCGGAATTTCTTCGACACGAACGCCTTCCCGGAACTGGTCGCCGTCGTCGGCAACACGACCTGGGAAGTGATGAACGCAAAGCAAGCGCTGCGGATCGAGTGGGAACCGATAGAGGCGCTGGAAAGCACCACGGACCACAACGCGCAAATGGCCGAGATGGCGGCCAAGCCCGGCAGGGTGGTCCGCAGGGACGGCGACCCGGAGGCTGCGTTCGCAGCGGCGGCCACGATCGTCGAGGGCACCTACACGGCGCCCTTTCTCGCCCACAACCCCATGGAGCCGATAACCTGCTTTGCCCACGTGACGGCGGACAAGGCCGAGCTGGCCGGGCCCATTCAGGCACCCGAGGTAATCGAGCAGACGCTGTCAGCCCGGCTTGGTCTGCCTCTCGAGAAGATCGACATCGCGTTGACACGAATGGGCGGTGGTTTCGGTCGCCGAGCCTACGGTCACCACATGGTTGAGGCGGCGGTGATCTCGCGGCAAGTGAATGCGCCGATCAAGCTGATGTACACCAGGGAAGACGACATGACGTTCGGCGTCTATCGTCCAACCTACCATGCGGCGTACCGGGCTGCGTTGGATGCCGACAAGAACCTGATCGCCTTTCACGTGAAGGCTGGAGGTATCCCCGAGAGTCCGCTCCATGCGAACCGGTTCCCGGCGGGTGCGGTGGACAACTACCTCGCCGAGCAGTGGTCGATCGACTCGAACATCACCGTCGGGGCATTTCCCCGTTGCGTTCCGTCTCGAGCTGTTGGAACGTGCGAGGACACGCCCGGTCGGTGAGGACCACGACTACGACGCCGCACGCTATGCCGGTGTGCTGGAACTGGTACGCGAGAAATCAGGCTGGGACGACGAAGTGGCACCTGGCGTTCACAGAGGCGTTGCCGCCTACTTCTGCCACAACACTTATGCGGCACACGTGCTGGACATCGTGGTCGACGGCGGTGAGCCGGTCGTCCAACGGGTGTGCTGCGCCCTGGACTGTGGCATCGTGGTGAACCCTGACGCCGCCGTCAACATGGCGGAGGGCGCCATCGTGGACGGCATCGGCAATGCCATGTACGGTTCCATGACGTTCGAACAGGGCGTGCCGGCCCACGACAACTTCGACACGTACCGTATCATTCGCCACAGCGAGGCCCCCAAGGCCATCGATGTGCATTTCGTCAGGAATGAAATAGACCCAACGGGTTTGGGAGAACCGCCCTTCCCACCCACTTTTGCGGCCCTGGCCAACGCACTGTATCGTGCGACCGGCAAGCGGATGCGCGCACAACCGTTCGCCCCCCAGCTCGAACGCAGTTCGTAACAGACGGGAGACGGGAGACGGGAGACGGGAGACGAGAGACGGAAGACGGGAGACGGGTGGTCCGCTCCCCGCTCCCTGCTCCCCGCTCCTTATTTACGGAACGAAACGGTCCAGCCTGCCGAGCAACTCGGCCTGATCCGCTGCACCGGAGACGCCCCAGATACCCTGCTCCGTTTGAATGACTCCCACCAGTCCGCCATAAGGGATCTCTCTGAAGAGAACGGTGCGCCCGCCGTGCTCGAGGGAATCCCATTGTTGGGTTAGCGTGTCCCAGATCGGTGACGCCTCGGGTGAAGCACGCATTACGAAACCGCGCCACGTTGCTTCACCCTCGCCGCCGTATTCGGCATAGATGCAGTCGCTGAGTTCCGTGAGACCCAAGAAACCACGCCGTCGATAACCCTCGGTCCCGGCTATCTTCCCATCCTCCGGCAGCAACCCGAGCTCGCTCGGATACGTCGTCGTTCCCGACAGTGCAGCGGCAATGGCTTCGAGCTGATCTCGGCCACCGGCTTCGGTCAGTTCGCCCTCGACGGCGTTCACCTTGACATAAGTAGCGCCCTTGAGCAGCAACGCCTGGTAGGGTGGAGCGATCACTGCCTCTACTGCGTTCGCGAGTTGCACTCCATCTCCTGCACTCTCCTGCTTGTATACGCCAAACGCGTTGAGCGGTGTGGCCATATCATAGAGATCGACGGTGACAGTCACGTCTCCTGATGTGAGGTCGGCCGTACGACAGGTTTGCACGTCATACTCGACAAACAGCTCGGCCGCACCATCGATGTATTCCCAGAGATTGTCCGCGTCGTACTCCAACATATCTCCGGCTCGCGTCCAACCCTCGATCTCAGGAAACTCCGATTCCTCGCCGCCGCAGGAAATCAGAGAGACCAAGGCAACCAGCAGTATCAAAGCCAACATTCGTTTCACGGTATACACTCCCGCTCTGGGGTGTAGAGACACAACACCGCCCACCGCCCATAGTACATCAAAACCACGCCCGCTCATTTTCGCTATTTTTCTACCATACTGTAAAGTGCACCGAAGCTGCACTCAGTACGTCTGCAGGCAGAACAGGACGAACCTCCTCTGGCTCTCGTTCCTGCGGCTCCGGAGGAGGTCCTCGACCACAGCTAGGAGCCGTGCCATGAAAGAGACAGGTCGGGCGGACGGCGATCGGGGTCGGGTCAAACGCAGGGATTTCGTCAAGTCAAGCGGCGCAGCGTTAGCGAGCGGGGTTGTGTTGGGCCGTGTCCCCATGCCGGAGAGCAGCACCCCCACCCCCTCGAGATACTTTGAAGCATCCCCTCTCTTCCCCGTTCGGCCCAGTCAGGACGGCCGCATTCAGCGTTACCGGACGCTCGGGCGAACCGGCTTCAGAGTATCCGACATCAGCCTTGGCGCGAGTTTCTTGAGGGCGCCGAACCTGGTCCGGTACGCCTTTGACAAGGGAATCAACTACATCGATACGGCGGAGAGCTACGAGAATGGAGCCGCCGAACGTGCGATCCGGGGAGCGCTCCAGCACGTTGACCGCGAGAAGATCTTCATCTCGACCAAGGCCGACATCCGGCGCCGCGACAGCAAAGAGTCCGTGCTCAGGAGGGCGCGCCGGAGTCTGCAGCGGTTGGACACCGAGTACATCGACGCATACATGATGGCCAGCGTCAGCACGGTGAACTGGTTGAACGCCCCCGGATACCACGCTGCCATGGACCAGCTCAAGGCGGAGGGGAGGGTGAAGTTCACGGGAGTGACCTACCACGGTCCCGAGGAGACCGACCAGACGGGGATGGCCGACATCCTATGTGCGGCGGCGGCGGACGGCCGGTTCGACGTGCTGCTACTGGTATACAATTTCCTGGCCCACTCAGAAGGCGATCGAATCATTGCCGCGGCCAAAGCCAACAATGTAGGGACGACCGCAATGAAGACGGCCCCCGGTAAGCTCAGAGCCGAGCCGTTCGATCCCGACAACATGAGCGAGCTGTACCAGCAATACCTCGATTCGATGTTGCGGCTGGGACGGAGTCGCGCTTCTGCGCTGCGGGAACTCCGGGCCTATTCGAACGCGCAGAACGAGTTCGTGGAGCGCACTCAGGTCTTCGCCGAGCGCTACGGGATCGAGAACGAGGAAGCCCTGCAACTGGCGAGCATTCAATGGGTGCTGCAGAACCCGGACATGAACACGGCGTGCATTTCGGCCTGGAACTTCGATTTCATCGACAAGATCGTGGCCCTCTCCGGCACTCGGCTGACGGCTCCCGCGGAGGGATTGCTCGAGGCAGCCCGCTCCACGCTGGACAGCCAGTACTGCCGCCACGGCTGTGTCGAGTGCATGGACCGGTGCCCGTTCAATGTCCCGGTCAGCAACATCATGCGGTACGCGTACTACTTCGAGGCTCAGGGTCAGGAGCGGCACGCCATGTCCAAGTACGCGGCCCTCGACGGCTCTGGTGCGGCGCCCTGCAAGGACTGCGCGGGACTCTGTGCCGGCGCATGTCGGTACGGCGTGGACATCCAACGCACCATGCTCCAAGCCCACGGCCTTCTGACGCTGGCCTGAGCCGAGGGGTCACGACGTGGGAGCCAGAAGAACACGCGCGCTTGCACTCCTGACGATTCTGGCCAGCGTGATCCTCACCGCATCCTGTGACCGAAGGCCGTCCGGTTT
>JARRLJ010000396.1:1550-5521 GCA_037387025.1 Gemmatimonadales bacterium | reverse complement strand
CGCCGCTGGCCCCGTATCCCTCGAGGAGCCGGTCCAGCGACCCGATCAAGCGCGCCGACCAGCTGACCAACTTGATAGTGATGACCGAGATTGATCATCTTGAGACAATCTCGAAAATCCTGCCTACAATTTTCCTTGTGATCGCGGCTTTTCTCACCAACATGGTGCTCAGCCGACTGCTCACCACCGAGCGCAGCCAGATCGGGCTGATGAAGGCCTTCGGTTACAGCAATCTCGAGGTCGGTGCCCACTACGCCAAGCGGGTTTTCGGTATCTGCACGCTGGGCATCGCGATCGGCGTGGTCGTCGGCACCTGGTTCGGGCGAATCAACACCGAGCTGTACGCGGACGTCTTCCGCTTTCCGCTCCTTCTGTACCGGACGAGCATGCATGCCTTCGCGATCGCCGCCGCGCTCAGCCTGATCGCGGCACTCGCCGGAGCGCTCGGCGCGGTAAGACGAGCGATGAAGCTGCCGCCCGCTCAGGCCATGCAGCCCCCCTCTCCACCCATGTACCGGCGCAGCCACCTTTCCCGCTCGCGATTCGGCCGCTGGTTGGATCAGCCGACCCGTATCGTGCTGCGCAACATCGCGCGCTCACCGTGGCGGTCGGCAGCGACCTGCCTTGGTGTGTCCGCGTCCGTCGGCCTGCTGGTGCTGGCGCTGCAGTGGAACGACAGCCTGAATTACCTCGCGCAGAGTTACTTCTTCAACGCGCAGCGTCAGCACGTGATGATCGGATTCGCCGAAGCGCAGGGAATGCGCATCTTGCGGCACGTGGAGCACCTGCCGGGCGTGCTCGCCGTGGAGCCTATGCGAATCGTCAGCGCGGACCTCTCCTCAGGCCCGATCACGCACCGGGGAGCGCTCACCGGCATCCCCGAGGCTGCCGTTCTACAGCCCGTCTACGATGATGCGCGCCAGGCTACCGTCGAGCTGCCTGGTGACGGCGTCATCCTCGGCTCCTTTCTGGCCCGCAAGCTCGATGTGGAGATCGGCGACAGGATATGGGTGCGGATACTGGAAGGACGACGCCCTGAAGTGGAACTCACCGTGGTCGACCTCGTGGACACCTACATCGCCATGCCGTCATTCATCCGCCTGGATCGACTGAACGCGCTCCTCAAGGAGCCGCCGAGCATCGAGTACGTGAGTCTCCTCACCGACCGGTTGCTCGAGCCTGCGCTATATCGCGAGCTCAAGGACCTGCCGATCGTCTCGGCCGTCATGCTCCGGCAGGCGGCCATCGACTCGTTCTACGACACGGTGGTGGAGCATCTGATGGTTTTCATCACCATGTTTTCCGCGCTGGCGTGCGTGCTGGGGTTCGGGGTGGCCTACAACAGCGCCCGCATTGCCCTTTCCGAGCGCGGCCGGGAGCTCGCAACGCTCAGGGTCCTCGGCTTCACCCGTGGAGAGATTTCCTACATTCTATTGGCGGAGGTCGGGCTGCTGATCGTGCTGGCACTGCCAATGGGTGCGCTGCTCGGCCGGGGGCTCGCAGAGCTGATGGTGGCCACTTTCAGCACGGAACTCTTCCGGGTGCCGCTGACCATCGACACGTCCACCTACGGATTGTCTGCTGCGATCGCCGTGGCCGCGACGCTCGCATCGGCCGCCATCGTGCGGCACCGGCTGGATCGTCTGGATCTGATCGAAGTGCTCAAGACACGGGAGTAACAGGTGACTGCTGGCAGAAAACGACTCGTTCTCTGGTCATCGATCGGCGTGGTCGTGCTCATCGGGTTCGTGCTGGCGTTTGCTCCTGAGCCGGTTACGGTGGATGTCGTGGAAGCGGAGATCGGGCCGCTGATGGTAACCGTGGACTATGAGGGCGACACCCGGATCCACGACGTGTTCGCGCTGTCGGCACCGGTAGCCGGCCACCTGCGGCGGATTGAGGCGCACGTCGGCGACGGGGTCGTCGCGGGCGAGACCGTGCTGGCCGAGATCGAGCCCGGCGACCCGACGTTTCTGGATCCGCGCAGCGAGGCTCAGGCGCGCGCAGCGGTCGAGGCTGCCCGTTCAGCACGGGCACTCGCAGAGGCGGAGGTGGAAAGTTCCGTCGCGGAACTGGAGTTTGCAGAAGCGGAGCACCGGCGAGCCCGGGAACTGATCGGCGAGGGTACGATCACCCGGCGTGACGCCGACTCAGCCGAGCGCGCGTTCAAGACGGCCAGGGCCGCACTCGCCACCGCGCAGGCGGCGCTGCAGATCCGGATCTACGAGCTCCAACAGGCCGAGGCGCAGCTTCTGACGCCTGCTGACAGGCCATCCATCAGCGACGGCTCCTGTCCGTGTATCTCCCTAACGGCGCCAGTCGGCGGGCGTGTCCTCCGAATACCGAACCAGAGCGAGCGCATGGTCCAGCCCGGCGATGCGCTGCTGGAAATCGGTGACCCCTCCGATCTGGAGATCGTCACCGACTATCTGTCCTCCGACGCAGTCCGGATACGATCAGGACAACGCGTGATCATCGACAACTGGGGAGGCGAGGCGCCACTCGAGGGCAAGGTTCGCTACGTGGAGCCGTTTGGTTTCACCAAAATATCCGCGCTAGGTATCGAGGAGCAGCGGGTCAACGTGGTCATCGATATCACCAGCCCTCGAGAGGATTGGACGGCGCTTGGACACGGCTATCAGGTGGAAACGCGGGTGGTGCTGTTGAAGACCGACGCCGCGCTGGTGATCCCACTCACGGCGCTGTTTCGCGACGGCGAACGGTGGGCCGCATTCGTGCTGGACGACGGTAACGCAACGCTGCGCCACCTGGACGTGGGACGTCGTAGTGGTCTTGAAGCGGAGATTCTATCCGGGTTGACTGCGGGCGAGCGGGTGATTGTGCACCCAAGCGATAGAGTGCGCGACGGCGTCCGAGCCCGGGTTCGAGGCTGAATCCATTCCATGCAGCAGCAATGAGCAACGACGCAGAATCCGACGACGGCCCGATGCACCTGGACGAACCAGACCTGGTCGCTGCACTGCAGCAGGGGGACCGGCAGGCTTTCCGCGAAGCAGTGGTTCGTTTCAGCCCGCAGATGCGTGCAGTTGCCAGGCGGATCGTTGGCCCAGACCGCGCGGATGATGTCGTACAGGAGGCTTGGCTGACTGCCTATCGCAAGATTTCCGACTTCCAGCAACGCTCGACGCTGAGCACATGGCTGCAGCGTATCGTGACCAATCGAGCCATCTCGGAGTTACGTCGAGAGGGGCGACAGCCGAGCCAGCACCCGGCGACAGCCGAGCCAGCACCCCGATGCTGCGGAGGAACCCTGGCAGGACTGGTTCGACTCCACGGGCCATTGGTCGACACACACGAAAGCGTGGGAATCCAGCTCGCCCGATGAGCTGCTGTCGGCGGCCGAACTACAGAACTGCATAGACATTCACCTGGCGAAAATGCCTGAGAATCAGCGGCTTGTGGTGATCCTGCGGGACCTGCAGACCTCGAGCTTGGACGACATCTGTAACGAACTGAATCTGTCTGCGTCCAATGTACGGGTGCTGTTGCACCGCGGACGAATGAGATTGATGAACATGGTAAGGCGGTTCACGGAGACGGGCGAATGCTGACCTGCGAGCAGGTAACGGCAAAAGCCAGTGCCTTTGTGGACGGCGAGGTGAGCCTCCGGGAGCGCGTAGGCATTCGCCTGCACCTTGCCATTTGTGTTCACTGTCGAGGTTTTCTGCGCCTGTTCCGATTGCTGATAACCCGTCTGAGTCGTCAGGACGAAGATGTGGAAGTATCCGAGCAACTCGTCGCACAGGTTCTGAACGCGATCGACAGCAGCGAAACAGCGCCTCATTAACTTCTGCAGTCCGGATAGCAGGGGCGGCGAGGGATCACTCTTGCCTGAACCGCCCGTCTTTCAGCTTACGGAGAACGTCATGAAACTGAAGAATCGTCGTAAATCAATCGCAGCGATCGCTGGCTCCACCGTTGTCGCCACGTTGGGAGCTGTACCTGCCACT
>JARRLJ010000396.1:0-1533 GCA_037387025.1 Gemmatimonadales bacterium | reverse complement strand
CGCTAGGCAGCGGGTATCTGCTTGCTGATAAACACGAAGTAGAAGGCAAGTGCGGTGAAGGCAAGTGCGGCGCGTCCGACGAGTCGAAGGACTCTGGCGAAGGCAAATGCGGTGCCTCGGAGGACAAAACAGCGACCGAAGGTAAGTGCGGGGCGTCCGACAACAGCAAGGACGACGCTGAAGGCAAGTGCGGCGAAGGTAAATGCGGGGGCGCAGCCTGATTCGCTAGATCACTCGTGAGCAAGCAACGTCCCCTCTGATCGGCGATTGGGACGTTGCTCGGGTACCGACTGTTCCAGGAGAGACGTATGTCAGTTACGGCAACCGTGCTGCGACTGCAGGATCGCTTTGTCGATGCGCTGCGACCGGTAGAGGGGCTTGGGCCCCTGCTCATGAGGCTGTATCTGGCCCCAGTGATGATCCAGGCAGGCTGGAACAAGTTCGCGTCCTTCCAGAGCACGGTGGCCTGGTTCGGCAACTCGGACTGGGGCCTTGGTTTGCCGTTCCCAGAACTGATGGCCTTCCTCGCGGCCGCCACGGAACTGGTGGGCGGCATCGCGCTAGTCGTGGGCTTTGCCACCCGATGGTTCGCCATACCTCTTATTCTCACAATGCTCGTAGCGATATCTGCAGTGCATTGGCAGAACGGTTGGCTCGCCATTTCCGATGCCTCTAGCTGGCTCGCCAACGAGCGGGTTCTGGAAGCCGCTCCGCGCAAAGCCGAGGCGATTGAGATCCTCAAGGAATACGGAGACTACGGGTACCTGAGCGCTCGCGGAAACATCACCATTCTGAACAATGGCATTGAATTTGCGGCCACATACCTGGCGATGCTGGTTTCGTTGCTTTTCACGGGTGGCGGTCGCTTTACCAGCGCCGATTACCTGATCGCTCGCCTGGTGACACGGTCACCATCTGGACCGCGGGCCGAAATAGACATACGACCTCGTTGATGGCCTGACACCCGACTAGGGCCGACCCTCAAAATACCACTGTGCGATGCAAGGGGCGGGAGGCCGCTCCAAGGCGGACATGCCCCGGCTCAGCTAGAACGGCGATCTGCGGCCTATTCTGTTGAAAAACTGCTGAACCTAGATCAGGACGCAAAATTCGGGAGACATACGGGCACGAGAGCGGCCTGATGTCACGGTAATCTCACAAATCTAGAAACCAAGCGCTTCTCGTGCACGTTCTGTTTGGGGTGCCGACTTTTTCAACAGATTAGGCCAAGTTCAGACGGCGCTACTGTCGCAGTAAGGTGGCCTCTTCGCCAAGGGTTCTTGTAGTCCGCCGATCAGTCGCGGCCCTCTTTCCGACATATTCCCCGCGTGTATCCGGCAGCCGGTTGCGGCAGCGCGGATCCAAGGCGGCTGGACTCGTTGATCTCCCGGGCACGACACAGGGCACGCTCGAACTTTCGCCTGGCTTGGGGGTCAGCCATTCGATCCGGATAGAGAAACGTTTCCTCAGGGTCCTGCACGAAGAAAAATGGTGCGATGCTTTCGTAGTTACGTGTGATGCGCGGATAGTGCG
>JARRLJ010000395.1:0-3267 GCA_037387025.1 Gemmatimonadales bacterium | reverse complement strand
GGCAGATGGGTTCATATCTGCGCCGGTTCACGCATCGGCAGCGGGTATGGTGGAGGAGGTTGGGTTGTGGCCGCATCCGCTCGGCTCCTATTCCACCGCAGTGCGAATCACGGTAGATCGCTATTCCGCTCAGGCTCCACGACCAAGGATCATTCCTGAATGGGAAGGCTTATCACCGGATGCGGTGCGGCAGGCTATCAAGCACGCCGGACTGGTAGGCCTCGGTGGGGCCGCCTTTCCCACGCATGTGAAACTCAGCCCGCCAAAGGACAAACAGCTAGATACCCTCATCATCAATGGCTGCGAGTGCGAGCCGTACCTGACTACCGATCACCGCACGATGGTGGAGTATCCCGAGCGAGTGCATCTCGGAATTCGCATCATGATGCAGTGCCTGAAGGTTGGGCGTACCATGATCGGCGTCGAGAAGAACAAGCCGGATGCCATAGAAGCCCTCAGGGCAACCCTGCCAACCGACATCGACGTGACCGTACATCCACTCACTGTGAAGTATCCGCAGGGAGCGGAGAAGATGCTCATTGAGGCGCTGGTGGAAAGGGAAGTGCCATCCGGAAAGTTGCCCCTGGACTCGGGTGTCGTTGTACAAAACGTTGCATCGGTGGCTACCATCGCCGAGGTCTTCGAGACAGGACTCCCATTGATCGAGCGCATAGTCACGGTTACGGGACACGGAATCAAGAATCCCGCAAACCTCATCGTGCCGGTCGGCACCAAATTGGCCGACCTGATCGAGACGTGTGGGGGCCTGACCGAAGACGCATTCGAAATAGTCTTTGGCGGGCCGATGATGGGGGCAGCTCAGGCCAATCTCGACGTGCCGATTCTCAAAGGAACTACCGGCGTTGTGGTCTTGACCGAATCACAATGCAAGGCCAAAGAGTCTCATCCCTGCATCAGATGCGGGCATTGTCTGGATGCGTGTCCCGTCTTCCTGAACCCCCAGTTGCTGGGCAGCCTGGCAAAGTCGGAGCGCTGGGAGGAAATGGAACAGAGCCATTTGCTCGATTGCATGCTGTGCGGTTGTTGTTCTTATGTATGTCCATCCAATATCCCGCTGAGCCAGATGTTTGCACTGGCAAAATCTGCCCTGCGAAAGAGCAAGGCGGCGTGAACGGACGCTCTTTCCTAATCACCGCATCGCCGCATCTGGGAGCCAGGGACGCGACGCCAACCATCATGTGGTCGGTCGTGGCCAGTCTGGTTCCCGTGGTGGGTGTGGCGGTCTACTACTTCGGCCCATCTGCCGTTCTAGTAATCACGGCAGCAACCGCTGGAGCAGTGCTTACAGAGCTAGTGTTCGGTTCCAAAGGAGCTCTGAACGATGGGTCGGCGGCGATAACAGGCTTGCTGCTCGGGCTCACGCTACCACCCGGACTACCGATGTGGATGGCGTTCTTGGGTGGCGTGTTCGGCATCGGATTCGGGAAGCTCATATTTGGAGGTCTGGGTCAGAATATCTTCAATCCGGCGCTGCTAGGTCGTGCGTTCCTGCAAGCGGCGTTTCCGGTCGCCATTACGACCTGGCCGGCACTCGGTGGTGATTGGTGGACCTTGAGGGGAGACAACCTAGCCTTCCCCTTCATGAGTCCCAGCTTTCCCGACGCGCTGACGGGAGCGACACCCCTCGGTCTCATGAAGTTCGATCAGGTGGCTACGGGACACACAGATCTCATCATGGGTTCGATAGGGGGGTCGCTGGGTGAGACATCGGGAATCGTGATATTGGTCTGTGGCATATACCTGGCGTTGAGGAACTACCTCAATTGGCGAATCCCAGTGAGCATCCTCATCACGGTAGCGGTGCTCTCGGGATTGCTGCACTTGCTCGCCCCCGCACGGTATCCCGATGCAGTGTTCATGCTGTTCTCCGGCGGTCTGCTGTTGGGAGCGGTTTACATGGCGACAGACATGGTGACATCGCCGGTGACCAACGGCGGTTGTGGGGTGTTCGGCTTCGGGATCGGACTGCTGGTAGTGGTAATTCGACTGTGGGGAGGGCTACCGGAAGGTGTCATGTACGCGATCCTCCTGATGAACGCCATGGTGCCGTTTATAAACCGTGCTACGCAGCCGCGCGTGTTTGGTACGAGGGTTAAAGAGGCGAGCTCATGACTGACGACAGCCAAGGGAACCGGACGGGCGCTCCAGCACCTCCGCCGGTAAAGGAGGAGGTGCCGCCGTGGAAGATGCTATCCACGCTCGGCACGGCCGGAGCGCTGGCAGGACTGCTCATCGACTTCGTGTTTGTCGGTACCGAGCCAGCCATAAGAGCGCACAAGGCCGAAGTCCTCCGCCTGGCAATACAAGAGGTTCTCAAAGGTCCCGACAGCTACGACACACTGTTCGTCGTGGAGGGTAGGTTGGAAGAGGAGCCGCCGCCTGGAGCAGACTTGGAAACACTAGATCAACTCTATGTTGGCTACGGTTCTGACGGAAGTCAGATCGGCTTTGCGATTGCAGCGGGGGAACCGGGATTTCAAGATGTCATCCAACTCATCTTTGGATATGATGCGGTCAATCACTCTCTTCTCGGAATGAAAGTCCTAGAGAGTAAGGAGACACCGGGATTAGGCGACAAGATCGAGAAGGACCAAGATTTCGTACAACAGTTTGACGGCGTCACCACTCCCCTCGAGGGTGTCAATGCAAGGCGGGCAACAGGGGACGAACACGAGATCGATTTCATAACCGGCGCGACAATATCCTCGCGCGCTGTCGTTGGCATAATCAACCACGTGTTGGAGAGGTTCGGACCGCTCATCGACCAATATAATGGCGGAGGGACCCGATGAGAGCAACGACCCCACAGCAGGACTTCGCTCGCGGTATCTGGCGGGAGAATCCAGTACTAATCCAGATGTTAGGGTTATGTCCTGCGCTGGCGGTTACTAATACAGTGGAGAACAGCATCGCGATGGGACTCGCGACGTTCTTCGTGCTCACCGGAAGCAGCCTTCTGGTATCACTTTTCAAGCGGTTCATACCGCACGAAGTTCGCATATCCACGTACATCCTGATCATTGCTACCTTCGTGACTATCGCCGATATGACCCTCGAGGCGGTTGTTCCGGATATCCACAAGGCGCTGGGTGCGTTCATTGCCCTGATCGTCGTCAACTGCATGATCTTGGGGCGTCAAGAGGCTTTCGCCTCGAAGAGGACAGTGGGCCGCTCACTTCTATATGCGTATGGAACGGGCATCGGTTTCATCATCGCAATGCTGATGATGGGTACCGTTAGAGAAGT
>JARRLJ010000394.1:0-3271 GCA_037387025.1 Gemmatimonadales bacterium | reverse complement strand
GCGACGCAGTCAAATGCGAAGGCGGTGCGCGGATAGCTTCGCGCGTCCGTGCCATGACCGATGCCGGCATAGCCACAATGGGCCACCTCGGCCTCACACCTCAGAGCATCGGGCCGCTGGGCGGATACCGGGTGCAGGGTAAGTCGCTCGCCGCGGCGGAGATGTTGGCGCAAGACGCGATGCGCCTCGAGGAAGCCGGTGCATTCGCGATCCTGATCGAAGCCGTTCCAGCCGAGACCGCCGCACTCGTGCGCTCCGCGGTGCAGGTACCGGTGTACGGCATTGGATCGGGTCCACATGTCGACGGTCAACTCGTCATATCACACGACATCCTCGGCAGTTTCGTGGGCGACATCCGACCGCGATTTGTGAAGCGCTACGCGGATCTGGACCGAGTGATGGAAGCCGCGTTCTGCGACTACGCCGCGGAAGTGAGATCACGCGCTTTCCCGGCGCCCGAACACGAGTACCACATCGATCCGGTCCAAGAAGACGCCATCCGCAAGCAGCGCCTTGCCGCTGCGACGAGCGAGGCATCATGACGAAAACACGAATCGCGGCACACCGGTTACGCTGCCGCGCGTGCGGCGCTGAGTACGACGCAGAACCGATTGCGATCTGTGAGAACTGCATCGGCCCGCTGGAACCGCTGTACGACGACAGTCGAGTGCGACCCGACCGCGCAACGATTGCCCAACGCCCGCCGTCACTGTGGCGCTACCGTGAGTGGTTGCCGCTCGAAGGAGAGCCGGTTCATTCGACTGAAACAGGTTTCACACCTCTCATCGAAGCGCCTTCGCTCGCGCGGGCCCTGGGCGTCGGGCGCCTTTGGATCAAGAACGATTCCGTGTCGCACCCTTCCCTGTCGTTCAAGGACCGGGTGGTCGCGGTTGCGCTCAATGCAGCGGAGGCGCTTCGTCTCGACACCGTGGGTTGCGCTTCCACCGGAAACCTCGCCAACGCGCTTGCAGCGCAAGCGGCGCGAGCCGGCTTGCCGGCGTGGGTGTTCATTCCCGAGGATCTCGAGTTCGCCAAGATCGTTGGAACCGCGGTTTACGGTGCGCGAGTGGTCCGGGTACGCGGCACGTATGACGACGTGAATCGTCTGTGCGCCCAGGTAGCCGACCAGAATCAGTGGGGCATCGTGAACGTGAACCTGCGCAGCTACTACGGCGAGGGTTCCAAGACGGTCGCGTTCGAGATCGCGGAACAACTGGGTTGGCGTTTGCCGACAGCCGTTGTCACACCGATGGCGGGTGGATCTCTGATCACCAAGCTCTACAAAGGCTTCAACGAGTTCCTGACGGACGGAGTCGTCTCGGGTGGAATCCCCCGCCTGTACGGTGCCCAGGCAGCGGGCTGCGCTCCCATCGTTCGGCTGGTCGAGAGCGGTGGTAATCGCATCGAGCCGGTCGTGCCAAACACCATCGCTCGTTCACTCGCCATAGGGAGCCCTGCTGACGGTGCCTACGCCGCACAGGTGATGCGCGACACCCGTGGCTGGGCAGCCGCGGTGAGCGACGCCGAGCTGGTCAGAGGCATCACGTTGCTGGCAGAGCACGCCGGCGTGTTCACCGAAACCGCCGGGGGTGTGACGGTGGCCGGAGCACAGGCGCTCGCCAAAACCGGCCGCCTCACCGCTGAAGATGAAGTCGTGCTGTGCATCACCGGGAACGGATTGAAGACGGTGGACGCCGTGCAAAATCAACTCGATTCCCTGCCCGTGATCGCGCCCAGCATGCGCGAAGTGAGAAATCTCTTGAGCCAGACCGCTGCACCAGCAGCGTGACCACTACGACGATCGAGGAGACCACACCATGTCCGTTACAGTACACCTGCCCAATGTGCTGGCCAAGCTCACCGACGGTCAGCGCACAGTCGAGGCCGCCGGAAACACGGTCGGCGAACTGGTAACCGCACTGTCTCAGCAATTCCCGGATCTCGAGGCACGCCTCAGAGATCAGCACGGGCAGCCGTACGAGTTCGTCGCCTTCTACTTGAACGACGCGGACATACGCCTGAACGGTGGATTCGACGCGGCAGTCAGCGACGGAGACGAGTTGGTGATTGTACCGTCAGTGGCCGGAGGTTGACGTGGTACGCCAAGCACAGGGTGCGTTACCGGAGCTCAGCGCTCAGGAGATACGACGTTACAGCCGGCATTTGATCATGCCTGAGGTGACGATCGAGGGACAGCGCAAGCTGAAAGGTGCGAGCGTTCTACTGGTCGGCGCCGGCGGACTGGGCTCTCCACTAGCTCTGTACCTCGCCGCCGCCGGCGTCGGACGACTCGGTCTGGTGGACTTTGACATTGTGGATCTCTCCAACCTGCAGCGTCAGGTGCTGCACGGGACCCCCGACATTGGCAGGACCAAACTGGAGTCCGCCCGCGATCGGATCGCCGACGTAAACCCTCACGTGCAGGTCGATGCTTACGAGACACGACTCACCGCGGCGAACGCACTCGAAATCGTGGGTGAGTACGACATCGTCGCCGACGGCACCGACAACTTTGCCACTCGCTACCTGGTCAACGACGCCTGCGTACTGCTCGACAAACCCAACGTGTACGGCAGCATCTTTCGTTTCGACGGACAGGTGTCCGTCTTCGCTGCCGCCGGTGGCCCCTGCTATCGCTGCGTATATCGAGAGCCTCCTCCGCCCGGCATGGTGCCGAGCTGCGCTGAAGGCGGTGTGCTTGGCGTATTACCCGGGTTGGTTGGCGTGATCCAAGCGACCGAGGTCATCAAGCTCATCCTCGAAGCGGGCGACTCACTCGCAGGACGGCTGCTCCTGGTTGATGCTTTGGGAATGACGTTTCGGACAGTGCGCATCACGCGGGATCCCGCCTGCCCGGCGTGCGGTACCCGGGAGATCAAAGAGCTGGTCGACTACGAGCAATTCTGCGGCATCACGGAATCAGGTGAACCGGAGTCGTTCGTCCCGGAGATCCGTCCCCGCGATCTGGCCCAGCGACTTACCGGGCCTGACGACCTCGAACTGATCGACGTGCGCGAGCCACACGAGTGGGAGATCGCACGGATACCGAAGGCACGTCTAATACCGCTGGACCGACTGGGTGAATCGCTGCACACGATAAACCAGGAACGCGACCTGGTGTTCTATTGCCGGACCGGGGCGCGCAGTGCCGCCGCCGTCATCCAGGTACAGGCAGCCGGGTTTACACGGGTCTGGAACCTGGCCGGTGGAATCGCCCGATGGAGCGACGAGGTCGATGCAACGGTGCCGAAGTATTAGTGCGATGCCGCAC
>JARRLJ010000393.1:0-3273 GCA_037387025.1 Gemmatimonadales bacterium | reverse complement strand
GTCATAGCTCAGGACTATGGAGGTGCGATGGTCGATGCTACCTCTGGCAGTGATAGTTCCAAGAGCGTCAGGGCTTGCACCGACTCCGACCCGTCCAATTCCGGTGAACATGAAGGGGCGAATGGACGGAAGTAACTCAAGTGGGATCCGAGCGGCAAGATCGCCCGCCCGTAGGCTGAGCTCACCGATGCGCACTTGACTGCCCGGTCGCAGATCGATTGTGAGCCACCCTGCAACGTCTGACTGCAGCTGCATGCCAACTGATGACCCGTCCGAATCCGCTCCAATCACGTTGGCACCATCGGCCGCAACGGTCACGTTGGTGGGACGTATTACCGGCACGCCCCAAGAGTCCTTCAAACGAACGCGTACGGTGTGGATTGTACTGCCGTCCGCGGTGAGGCGGATCGGACCTGTTGGTGTCTCCAGAGTAGCCGGTGGGGCTGTTACGTGAACGTTCATACTGTCCCAGCGTTCCTGCTTCCAGGAATTGAGCATGCGCACCCGCAGCTTGTGTGGTCCGGGGGAAAGCGGTACGCCAATGAAGTCATGAACGCCATCGATCCTCAGCGTGGCTTCCGCGATGAGAGAATCACCGTCGTACAGGGCGACTGGGGCAGTAGCCTCTCCGCGGACACCAACGAACAAACGCTCGCTTTGCAGGACCGTACCGTCTGGCGGGCTGAAGATCTCAACACCTGGGCCTGTGATGAAGCTGCGATTTCGCTCCTGCTTTCGCTCTTCGTCCGTTCGCAGGATTGGCACGGTGACTTGCTCGGTGGACCTGGTGCGTCCTCCGGCGGTGAGTTTCACATTTACCATCGCCGGCACACCGGAAGCGAACGTCCACTGCAGATAGAGCTTGCCACTGCGGTCTTTCTTGACAGTGGGCTCGGTAGCTGGAGCATTGTCCACGCGCGATGACCCGTCTATGACGTGCCATCCAGGTGCAAGCGGGAAAGTGAGATTGGGCCACGCCGGTACACTTGGGGCGATAACGATCTCAACGGCAGTGCCTTCGGGAATGGTCGTGGGGTTCGGTAACGAATCGGCCAAAGCTCGTGGTGTGGTGATTGCGGCTACGGGCCGCAAAGGATTGTGAATCTCGGCTTCGAGCCGGTCGGCTGGCCTATTCGATCCTTCGATGAAGGCAACCGCCGAATCCCGTTCGGTCACCGTCCAACCGAGAATCGTGACGCTGGAATGCGCCTCAATAGAAGGCAGAGCGACTTCACCGGTTGAGTTCTTCACCAGAGTCGAGTCGCTGCCGAGGACCATTGCTGAGTCGACAAGCGGATCGAACCGAACCACGACCCCGCTTACTGCCATATCGTAGTCGTTCTTCACGACTAGCTCATACTCAACCAGCCTTCCATCCCCATATCCGTTTGATCGGCGTTCCTCGATTCCCAATTTGTCCGGAGAGACCTCCTCGACTCCTACGGGAGGATTGTCGGACGCGGTGGAGTCTGGAACCTGGACTAGAGTACGCAGCTCGCGGCAGAAACTCACGAGACTCTCGGCCTCAGTATCGTTCACGACGTTCAATTCGACCCGGCGGTTCTTAGATCGGCCCTCGGGTGTGGTGTTGGTGGCCACCGGTCTGAACGGCCCGTAGCCGGTAGCGACCATGCGCGATGGATCGATGCCGATCTCAACGAGGTAATCCATGACTGCCTTTGCGCGAGCCGGAGCCAACCGGAGGTTGAAACCCATGCGGCCCATAGAATCGGTGTGTCCGGCTACCTCCACACAGACATCGAGATACGATCTCAGTGAATCGGCAGCTTCGTCGAGGATGGCAATGGATTCACTGGTGAGCCGGGCGCTCTCCCAATCGAAGTGCACGGTTGGAAGGGCATCTGGGCGCGCCGTTGCGGGCGCTTGGACTGGGGCATCGGGGGCAACAACAGCAGCCGATGTTGAATCGACAACTACCATCTCTTGCTCGGCGGCTGTCGTCGTATCTGATTTGTCCTCGTGTTTTATCGGCCGGGCCAGGAACTGCCATGCGAGGGGCAAGTAGACACGTTCCATGCGCCCCTCTGACGGTATTAACGGGAAGTTGATTCTCGGAGTGGTCCAACCGTCTCCATTCTCGATGGCGAGGTCCCGCGAGTAACCGGAATTCTGCGCTTGGTGGCTGAATGGCACGGTGGCGTTGTCGAGTCGGAACGAGTGCTGTCCGGGCCGCAAGTTGACAAAAGAGAACTTGCCGTCTGCGTCGGACGTTGCGACGATGCCGTTGCCACTCCATATGTCTACACCTTCAACGCCCGGTTCATCTGGGTCTTGAACGCCGTCAGCGTCGTAGTCCACCCACACCTTCCCTATAGCCGAACGGGTCTCCATAGGCCAACTGGTACTAATCCGCACCCAAGCCACGGCCTCGTCGGAGGCTACTAACTCATTCTCAGCAGACGCATAAGCTCGGTTGGCTACCACGTCCGTGGCCGCAGACACAATGGCGACCGTGTAGTGCACCGTGTGCGTTGAGCCCGGAGCGAGATTGTCCGCAGCGAATATCGTCAGGTTGCGACCGTCGATGCCTATGGAGTCTGCTCCGATTAGGCTGCCGTTCGAGTATTCGCCTCCGTCGGGTAGAACATCGTGGATGATCACTCCCGTGACCGGCACCGTTCCTGTATTCTCGACAACCACCGTGTAGGGTACAGTTTCGCCAACACTGACCTCCAAAACATCAGCCGATTTTTCGAGCGCCAGTTGGGAGCTGTTGAGACCCACGAGGGCCACTTCTTCGGCAATTGCCACTTCCGCACCGGTGTTGACTCCGTCAAGCACCACGATATTCCGTACTCGAAGTGTGTCCTGGACAGTCTGGCTCACCCTCACGGTCAGATCGATCTGAGCAGTGTCACTTGCAGCGATGTCACCAATGTCCCAAGTCAGGATCTGCCCCGAAACCTGAGGCGGTGGCTGAGCCGACACGAGCTCCAGGCCGATCGGAATCGTGTCGGACAAGACGCTATTACGCGCTACGGTTGTCGTTGAAGAGTTGCCGTAGGTTATCGTGTACTGAACATCCTCGCCGATATTGGCGACGTTACTGCTGGTCAACGATTTCTGCACGAACAGTTCGGGTACGACTACAGTCGTCTGTACAATGTTGGAGACAACCGAGTCCGGGCCGACACTGGTTTGATAGACGGCCTCCGCTTGATTGTCTACGGTACCTGCACCGGTGGCAGTGATCTGCACTTGGAACTGAGCAGCACCTGCTTCACCTCCTGATATGCCCGGAAGTGTGAACAC
>JARRLJ010000392.1:0-3737 GCA_037387025.1 Gemmatimonadales bacterium | reverse complement strand
GCTGGGCGTCGCATGGACTTGGGATGTCTCGGTTGATCTGGCTCAGAGGGCTGTAGTGGGTTTCCGCATAGTCTCGACCGTAGGTCAGCCATTCTTCAGCCTTGGCGCTGCGCAAGGCTTGATCGTCGACCACCTGCGACTGTCGACCGAGAACCATACCGGTCATCGACATACCGAGGACCAGCAGTAACCACGTTCGGTTGAGATGCCCTCCGCGCTTCATGATGTGAGCCTCCGGTGCCTTTGAAGAAGGAAGCATATAGAAGGACCCCGGAAGGGTCAATCGAAGACGGATCGCCTGTAGTTGTTCAATGATTCGGTCACTCGATAGCCGTTCAGCAAGGATGTCACCGTGTCGGAACTATGGAGACGGTGACGTGGAAGCTCAAGGACCAGAAACGGTTGATCCTGTTGAATCGAATCCACAGGGGAAACTGACTGGGGATGCAGTGGCGGCTGCCGAGTCTGTATTGGAAGCCCGGCTCACGACTCCACTGGATTCGGACTGCTTCGCCAGTGCTGGATGTGGTTTGAGACGTGTCCCTCATGGTTCCCCGAACTCAATTCCTCCCAGCAGGATTCGGAACACCAACGCCAGCAAGGCGCCCAGTAGGGCATCTAGAAAGAAATGGTACCGACGGACCACCGTGCTGACAGCGATGCTGACGGCCACCCACAAAAAAATGCTACCTACGAGTGGAAGTCTCTCCAAGAGAACGAGAGATGCAGCGAGGGTAGCCGCAACGTGGCCGCTCGGAAACGTGTTTGCTCTGATGCCCAGCCATCCGAGGACCCAGAGATTGAGCGCCCTGTGCTTTTCTTTCCACGCCTTGCGCGCGTCGACACCCGATGCGGGTTCGAGCCTCGGAGGTAATGAGGGTGCGAACGGCAGCATCCCGTAACAGGCGTAGGAGGAGAGGAGGACGACGGACCAGAAGTAGTCCGCCTGGCGGCTGTATCCGGAAAACACCAACACTGCCAGCGCCAACGGTATGAAGGGATAGGCCAACAAGTAGACAACTTCAAGATATGCGGCGAGCGGTCTCGATCGCATCAGAGGTTCGAGAACTCGAAGCGCGGTGCCGAGGGCGTCATCTGTAGATTGCAGCCACTTCTGGAGTCGGTCAGAGGGTTCGAGGTAGAACTGTCCCGCCTGCCAATAGGCAACCAGAATCGTGACGGCCGGAAGCCAGTTGCGAAGTGTGAAACTTCCCTCTGGACCCAGGATCGTTTCCGAGAAGCGTCCGGCCAGCGTCAGACCGATTCCCAGAATGGCGAAGGCGGTGATCCGTCGCCGCCGTGTTGCGGGGAGGGTTTGGACACACGCGAGGGCTGTGAGACAGATAAAGTAGGTAAGGTTGATCCACTCCGCGATGCGCATGGTGGGTCGCTCGCATGGTCGAGACGTTAGACGTTTGCAAGTCGTCTTGAGAAGTCCGATACGGAATCCAACTCGACATCCGGGCAACGAGAGTTCATGAAGATCTTCAACCGAAAAGAATCCACGTAAGCAGAGCCCCGACCACCGTCATCGACAGGCCCCAGGCCAACAGCTGGTTGAAGAGCCGCCGGCCTTCCGGGCCGGCGGCAACGGATGCCACGCACAGGGCCCCGATCGTGGACAGGGGAGAGACATCGACCAGATGGCCGGCCACGTTCATCGTGAAGGCGATGGCTTCGTTCAGTCCCCCTCCAAGATTGTCGCTCAGGCCGGGTACCATCGGGAGGAAGGCGGGCAGCACAACGCCCGACGTACTCGAGTACGCGGAAATCAGGCCGGTCAAGAAACCGACAAGAGGGACGATGGTGTTGCGCGTTGCCACCTCGGTCACGAGGCTCGTCAAGATCTCCATCCCTTGAGTGCGTTCGAGCAGGCTGATCAGGACGGTGACACCACACACCAGGAGGATCGCCCCCCATGGCATCCCCTTGATCGCGTCATCTTCGTTCGCGGCTCGAAGCAGGGCCAAGACGACGGCCCCGGCGAAGGCCGCCAGCCCAATGTTGAAGTCCAGAAAGATGACGCCGGCGATGAGCAGGGCGATGACGACGAGCGTCATCTTCTGTTGTTTGTCCAGCGTTTCTCCCGCTTCTGTGGACGCGGCTTCCAAGCGATCCGACCGGGCCAGCAGCTTCCACCCTCCGAAGAGAAGATAGCCACCGAACGCCACCAGTGCGTGCGCCAGAAAGTTGTAGATCCAGGTTTGAACCTCCAGTCCACCCAATCCAATCCGGTCCATGACTCCGGTCACGATCAGGCCGGTCGGTGCAATGGGTGAAAGAGATCCGGAGTTCGCACCGTTACCGACCATGATGGCCATGAGAAACAGCGGGATGTTCATGCGTATGGCTGTCGCCATCGCCATGGGTGCGAGCAGGCCCGTGGTGGCGATGTTCCCGGGTCCAGACGACGCCAGGACCGCTCCCAAACCGAAGTACATGATCGGAACTAGGCCCACGCGCCCCCGGCAGAGCTGGACTGCTGCATTCGCCACCTTTCCCAAGGTGCCGTTGACTCGCGCCTGGCTGAAGAGCAACGAGACGCCCGCCAGTGTCAGGAAGAGATTGACGGGGAATCCGCTTGTGACCTCTCCTACTGGCATGCCGCCCATGTACACGCCGATCACCCACGCAAAGCCGATCGACAACAGTCCGACGTGGAGCCGCGTTACACAGCTCAACGTGATCGCGATGCCGAGTGCTATGAGGGTGACGACGCCGAGGTTCATGGTTGTGGAGACTTAGGGTGGTTCCCAGTGTGCCGCTTCATCGGAAGTTGGCGCTCAGAATCCAGGGTTATAACAGCGCGCATAGAAGACAATGATCGGCGCTCTCAGGTTGGTGCTGGAGTAGGGGCCAGATCCGGAGGAACTACTCTCGTGAGGGCTTTCGGCTACTGGACAACCTCCAGGTCTTAGAAGGTGAGCTGATCGATTACGGGTGGATTCGCGTGTCCGGCGCCCACACGTTCCCGTCAACGCGCCGACGAGACTTTGTTCGGTCACAGTCCGTTCAGGCTTGATAGGCGTGGGCTTCCTCGCCTCCAGCCCTGTGCCGGGTGGTCGAGCCGGAACTGGGTGAAGTCTTCGAGCTCCGGCTCGATGGCCCTTAGGAGGCGAGTTCCTCCACTTCAGGCCTAATACCAACCGAGGACGCGGACATCGACGAACGCGACGTCAATATTCTCCAGTGCCCGCATTTCGGGAATGTCTTCCGTGTCCCCGCTGATGTAAATGCGCCGTCCGCCCAGCGTCACCACGTATCCGTTGCCGCGGCCGCGCTCATGGTACTGAAGCCTGTCTTCGGTTAGGTTGTACATCGGAATGGCTTCGACGCTGAGGTCCAGCAACGAGGTTTCATCTCCATTGGCCAGCGTTCGAACTTCTCCGCCCAACCCTGGCGGCAACTGCTCGACCACGGCGGCGGGGGCGATGATCACGACATCTTCGGTAGCCACGGCTTCAAGAGTTTCTGCATTTAGATGGTCGCCGTGGATGTCCGTAATCAGGATCAGATCCGGGCTCGGCAATCCCTCGAACGCCTCGGCTCCTCCGACGGGATCGACGTAGACGATCTTGCCATCCCACTCCATCGCGAAAGTTGCGTGTTGGATGGGTTGGATGATCAAGTCACCGACGTCAGTTGGAATCTGTTCTCCCGTGAGCATGGGTTCTGCGGCGGCGGGCTCCGGTACCTCGGCAGTTTCTTCCGCCACATCATTCGCCGCGCACGCGGTC
>JARRLJ010000391.1:0-3287 GCA_037387025.1 Gemmatimonadales bacterium | reverse complement strand
CGTCTTGTACAAATCCACCTCCGACGCCCGAGGATTCGAAACGGCATTGGTGGATACGCTTGGTCAATTCGAGGGACTCCTCCTCGAATGGGCAGAAGAAGATGAATCCCCATACGTAGCGACCGCCCGCAAGCACGGGCTAGAATTGGTGCAGTGCGTCGGCCCGTGGATGGATGCTGACAAGATCAGGCAAATCGTGGAACGCTGCGAGGAAGAGCCTCTCATTTACCTCATGTCTGCCCCCATGACCGGGGCAGAGCTATTCTCCAACCAAGAGCTGAGCAGTTGCATTCTCGAAACAAAGAAGCACCGACCAGCGGCAAAGGTGGCCGCGGGGTTCGGAATTCGTACCGGCAAGGACGTGCGGCGCTTGGCCGAGATTGAGGAGCTCGATTCAGTAATCATCGGCACCGCGTTTCTCGAAGCGATGGACCAGGGCTTGGAAGCCGCCAAGGCGTTGCTCGCAGACGTTGTGCCGGCGTTGGAGCATTAGGGGGCCAAGCAACGATGTGGGAGAAATCGTCGCGCCGGACTCGGATCAAGCTATGCGAGTTCGAATGTCTCGACCCAGCCTACGAAGCCAGCCAAATGGACGTGGACGCGCTCGGTTTTCACATCTTCAAGCATCAAGACGCCGTGGAGAAAGCACGTCGCTTTGCAGACATATTCTGCCACCTCCCTGCATCGGTAGCAAAGGTCTTGCTCACCGATGTGGAGCTGGATGTCCTGCTCGACGGCATCATTCCGCTCATGCGCTGCGATGCTATCCAGTTGTATCCAGATTGGTCGGCCAAACAGATTGCCCGGCTACGGTCCCAGTCTCACGCCGAGCTGAGGATACTGAAGGTCATGTCGGCTATCACTTCAGAGAACGAGTTTGGGACCGACGAAGAGTTCCTGCGTCACTACGACGACCTAGCGGATGCGTATCTGCTCGACAGCAATCGAGCCGGGGGTACCGGTCGTGTCGCCGATTGGCAGCATTGTGCGGAGATCGTGGCCAAGGCAAGGATCCCCGTGTTCCTGGCTGGCGGTCTAACCGCGGAGAATGTTGGCGAGGCCATTCGCGTCGTGCGCCCATTCGGCGTGGACGTCGAGAATGGAGTCAGTGACCGGATCCCTGACGGTCCGCTGGTCAAAAACATGGCCAAGTGTCGCCGGTTCGTCGCCGCGGTACGTCACGCAGATTGCGAACTCGGCCGAACCGCCTAGCTACCCCGCGGCATCTACGTTCTAGTTCTCTCCGTAAAAGACCCTGTCGAAGAAGAGTCGCATCTGTTCGCAATAGTAGACCCCGTACTTCCCGAACGTAGCCACCACTTCGTCATTTGGCTTCCAGTCGAAGAATGCATGACTGGCCCCTCCAATCTGCACATACTCCGCTGTCTGGCCCGCTGCCGTGAGCGCATCCATATAAGCCGTGACACCTTCATCGGTTATGATGGGGTCTTCCGAACCCCGCGTTAGATAATGGGGGATAGATCGCTCGCTTGCCTCGGGGATGTTGTTTATCGGTGATATGGCCCGTAACGCTGCCGGCTCAGCGTTTGTCATGTTCAAGAACTCCAACATCTCCGAGCCTTCGAACGTAAACACACCGTAGCTGGGAGCAGCCGCCTTTATTGCAGACATCATCTCAGTGCGAACCTGGTCGACGGTTTTGTCTTCAGGCAAATACGAAGGCATGTATTCAAAAATGCCCGGTGTTTAGCCAAACCCTCTGCTGCCAATCATGTCAGCCATAGTAGCTACGGCTGCAGAGAGGTGGCCCCCCGCACTGTCACCGGTAACCGCTATTCTCTCGGGGTCGCCGCCATATTCTTCCGCATGTTCCATTACATGAGCAATCGCTCCGTACACATCGTCTATCAGATCGGCCATGGTGTTGTCCGTCTCATCACCATCGAGTTTCCCAATCCAACGGTAGTCTATGCTGACAACCACGTACCTTCCGCTCTTTACTAGCTGCCTCGCCTTTCCGCGCATTATGTTCTCATCGTTGGTACTCCATCCACCACCATGTATGATGACGACAATGGGCAGACCGCTCGCTCCCTCAGGTGCATAAACATCATATTTGAGTGGCTTGACCCCCGGAGTGGCGTAAACGACGTCGTGGGTTACGGTGAATCCTTCAAGAGCGGACGCCTCGATGAAATAGCCCCCGACGTGCTTGTCTTGATCCACGGCAACTTCAAGTGCCGAGACAGAAGGCGTGTCATGGTACATCGCCCCCCACGGTCCTGGTACCGAGTAGTACAACGCATCCACCGCAAACCCGTGCTCAGGCGTCGCGGTGACTGTGACCACCGTACCCGCGGCATACTTGCCATTTGCTGGGAGTGGGGGATCCAGCGTTACGGATCCGTTTGTGGGTTCATCGAGGGTTATCGTGAATTCCGCAGTTTGAGCCGTTACTCGACTAATTCCTGCGGAGAACATCAATAGCGTTACAATGAGCGATGCAAGTAATGGCTTTGTCATTGTTGGCCTTTCTGTAATCGTAGCCCTCTGTCTGTCCCGTAACCCGGCGTCATCAAGATAGGAGCTTCCAATTGGTCAGGAATATGACCTCCTTCGCTGGCGGAAGACAAGCTGTGGCAAGCATCTGTCGATGTCGCAGACCATCTAGCGATTCGCTTGCCGGGATGCGCAGGAAATGTAGGATAAACCATATATTGCAAGGTGGAGTATGATCAGCGCGGTCGTTCTCGATATGGACGGTCTGATGCTAGATACGGAGCCCGTGTATAAGGCATCGTGGCAGCAGGCGGGTGCGGAGCTGGGATTCGATCTGGACGACGAGTGGTATTCCATACTGACAGGCCGTCCAACTCCGGACTGCGAGCGCGAGCTCGTGCGCCGCTTCGGTCCGGAGTTTCCTATGACACGCTTCAGGGCGAGGTGGCAAGAGTTGTGGCGAACATCAGTTGATGTTGGCGGCGTACCGACAAAGCCTGGACTCTTCACGTTTCTCTCATTCCTGGAGAACAAAGCCCTACTGAGTGCCGTTGCAACATCGACTGAGGCCAGCTATGCAGAACTAAGTCTACGGGGTGCCGGGATTGTGGATCGCTTCGACGCGCTCGTTTCAGGGGACCAGGTCGCGCGCGGTAAGCCCGCTCCAGACATCTACCTTGAGGCGGCACGCCGGTTGGGGTGCGATCCTGTCGAATGCGTCGCTCTCGAAGATTCGAACGCCGGCGTGCTCGCGGCGAGTGCTGCCGGCATGGTGACGCTTTGCATACCGGACATGCACCCACCATCGGAGGCGGCCACTCGAGCAG
>JARRLJ010000390.1:0-3298 GCA_037387025.1 Gemmatimonadales bacterium | reverse complement strand
GTGGGCGGCGGTCCGCACACATTCGATTGCAATGGTCCAACGACCATATCGACCAATCGGGAGATTGTCATCGGCAACGACGTGATACTAGATGGCGAAGGAAATCTGATCCTCGATGGCCAAGACAATCATCGCGTACTAAGCGTGCCATCAGGAAGTCGAGTGACCCTCGATGGCATCACTGTCACTCGGGGGTATATCGACGACGGAAATGGCGGGGGGATTGCCAACGGTGGCCGACTGACGTTGTTGAACAGCGCGGTGAAAAACAGCGTCGCGAGGCTGACAAGTCGTTACCTCAAGCGCGGATACGGTGGAGGAATTCACAACACCGAAACTGTCACGCTGATCAACTGCACTGTGTCCGGCAACACCGCCCGCGGCACTTGGCAGCCTCCAACCTGGTGTTGGGAAGGGCCTTGTCCCGACGTGTTTGTCGGCGGGGATGGCGGTGGAATTGACAACAGGAAAACGCTGTTGCTGATCAACAGCACGGTCTCTGAGAATGAGGCTGAGGGCATTGGAGGAGGCATCTACAACCAGTACGGACACGTCGGACGCTATACGAACAGCACGATTTCGGGCAACAGGGCACTACGCGGCGGTGCTATCTACAACAATAGTGGAGGAACGCTGACGGTGACCAACACCTTGGTGAACGGCGTTTGCAATGAGCCTTATGGGGCTGTCGTGTCCAACGGCTACAACGTCGAATCCCCCGGCGACACTTGCGGCTTCGACCAAGAGACCGACCAGGTCAACGTCAGCGCCGAGGAGCTCAACCTGGGGCGGCTCGCGGATAACGGCGGACCCACCATGACGCACGCGCTGTTGACTGACCCAGAGGACAGCGTCGCCATCGACTGGATTCCGGCTCAGGACTGCCTGGATGCGGATGGTGCACCGTTGGCGACAGACCAGCGTGGGGAGCCGCGTCCAGTGGCGATTCTGGGAGCTGAGCCCAAGTGCGACGTCGGGGCGTTTGAAGTGCAGCCGTAAGGAGGTGGCTCATGCGTTACGTCTTCATATTCGGGTTTGCACTCGCGCTGAGCCTCGCGCTGATGCCCGGGTGCAGTGAGGAGAATGGTGAAGGTGGAAGCGGTGGTACGGCTGGGACTGGGGGCACTGGAGGCAGTGCTGGGAACGGTGGAATGGCTGGGACTGGGGGCACGGCCGGAACCGGAGGCTCAGGCGGAATGCCTGAATGTCAGGGTCCCGAGGACTGCGATGATGACGAAGAGTGCACAATCAATAGCTGCTTAGAGGGAATGTGCGAGTACACCGCGGCTGCGGAGGGCACAGCCTGCGCCGACGGCAGGGGCGGCTGCTACGGCGGACTCTGCAACTTCGTGCCGGTGAGCGTCACTTTCGGGACGAGGGAGTTGGTCTTCGATTGGACTACGGATCGTTGCGAAGATCTTGACCTCCCCGACCAGCCAGCGCGCTTCGTTCGGGCAGCAGACGGAGAGCTCGTCCTTTTCGATGGGAATGCTCCGACATACTACGTGAGCCGCGGCACTGACTTCGATTCGTTGGTGCGTGGCTGCGACCCGCCGGCGCTCGTTTCCGCCGACCTGCAAGCGCCCGAGTCGTACGAGAACTGGGAGTGGATATGGGCTGTCTATCGGGACGGAACGAACTGGCATGCCTTGATCCATAACGAGTTCCACGACGCAGTGGCACCGACTTGCAAGGTCGGCGACCCATCGCCTTCCAACCCCTGTTGGTACAACTCGATCACCTATGCCGTATCGACGAACGATGCGCGGTCCTTCGTCAAACCGATGACGCCAGCGCACGTCGTGGCACCTGCGCCTCGAGTCTGGACACCACCCGACACGCAAGCCGAGTACTACTACGTCGAGGGCTACATGAATCCCAGCAACATGGTCCGTGGGCCAGACGACTCCTACTACGCGCTGATGAGTCTCTTCCCCGAGAGCGGAGTCGACGTTCGCGGCACGTGCGCGATGAGAACGGACACGCTCGGCGATCCCGCGAGCTGGCGTGCTTGGGATGGTAGTGGCTTTAACCTGCCACTATCGAGCCCCTACGTAACCGGGTCTACAGCGCCACTGTGCGAGTTTCTGCCAAGCCTTGAAAGACAAAGCGCCGGCTCCCTTACTTACAACAGCTACATCGAGCGCTACATGCACGTGAACGCCTGGGGTCTGTGGGTCGATGGGCAGACTCTCATCTGCGGTTTCTTCTTCACCTTGTCGACGGATCTCATCCATTGGAGCGCCATCCAGCTGGTTGCCAGGGCCGATATCGGCGTGAACTGGGGCTGCGACACCAGCCCGGGGGGGCCGCCGATCCTCGAGCCGTCTCAGGTTGGTTATCCGTCGATCATTGACCACGTGGACTCGACCACGAACTTTGAACGGCCAGGCAGGACCCCGTATCTCTACTATACACGCTACAACGTTGGGCTCGACCGAGATCTGGTCCGCGTGCCCCTGACATTCGCTTTGGAGGAATGACTCGCGACTCGACTACGACGGGGATGTGTTTGAGGTGCAGGTTAGCGGGAGGTTGTCATGCGGTACTTGGTAGGTTTGGTGAGCATACTGGCGCTCGCAGTCATCGGGTGCAGTGAGGAGTCGGGCACCGGGGGTAGTGGCGGAACGGCCGGCGACGGCGGTGGTGGCGGCTACGTATGTAGAAACGCATCTGGTGAGCCCGGCGCAGGAGGCGGCGGGTACTACCCGCCAGAGCCGCCCGGCGTTTACTCGGGGGAAGTCGAAGCCATCGGCGACCAACTCCCCGTCTTCGTACGCTTCGAAACCAGCAGTGACTGCACGGCCCTGGTCCCCAGCACGGAATGCACCATAGACAGCGACAACACGGAGCCGGCCTTTTTCGAGATTGACTTCGAGGGGCTAGACCACCAAGGGGAGAAGTGCGGCGCGGCCATTGCGGTGACCCCGGAGTTGGTCACCGAAGTGCCAATCGAAAACCCGGGGTACCACGGCGCCCGGTTCACGATCGACGTCACCGACGACGACGGAGCTGAGTGGTTCGTAGACGGGGAGTGGGCTGCCCCGTATGGGGTCGAGGGCTCAGTGAGACGGACTCAAGGGGACACGTACTGTGAAGGGTATTGGTTCGCGGATGATGGGTGCGCTTTCTGAGAGTTGCGGACCGGCGCAGCTTCTCCCGTGACTCCGCGTGCGACTGATGCCTCGTTGACCAAATGTTGACCACGAGATCTGAGATCGCGTGATCTGAAGTGACGAATCCTGAACATGGCGATGCGGCTAAGTGGTTGTTAGGGTTGAGAATTCCCTGCGTTTTG
>JARRLJ010000389.1:0-3302 GCA_037387025.1 Gemmatimonadales bacterium | reverse complement strand
GTCGAATCAGCCCACCAATGCTAGCCGCATTGGGCAGGGCAACAAGATAACGGGTAACTTGCCGTACGGCACGGTTCTAGCTTACCTTTGGCGGCGCCGGCATGAAACACCTGCGGTCGCATTGATGTTCCGGCTTGGCTCGACTTCCATAAGACAACCACAATCACACCTCGGAAAGCCAGGTAGTGAAATCCTCTGTTAAAGTCGTCCCGCTAGAGCGTGTCCGCGCTCCACTTCTCGCGGTTGCTCTGGGCGAGATGAAAAGCAAGAAGGTTCCGAGCTCGCTGCTCAAGCTGGACGCCAGTTTGGGCGGCGAGCTTTCTCGTGTTCTCACCGCCGGAGATTTTTCCGGAAAGCCCGACGAGGTGGCTTTGCTGTATCCGACTCAGGGGGCGCAACGGGTTCTGCTGGTGGGACTGGCAAAGAGCGAAGAAATCACGCGAGGAGCGGTGCGGCGCAGTGCTGCCATAGCGGCACGAAAAGCAGTCTCAACTGATGCGGGTGCGATGGCTTTCCATCTTGCGCCGGAGACACACGGCGGTGTTACGCCGGAGGATGTTGGACAGGTTGTCGTCGAAGGCGTGGGCCAGGGCGCTTGGCAGTTCGGCGAGTTCAAGTCGGCGGCAGAGGGCAAGCAGCTGGACAAGCTCGAGATCATTGTCAGCCGTGAACAAAGGGCGGCGGTAGAAAAGGGCCGGAAGGTTGGCGCGGCAATAGCAGCCGGCCAGAACCTGACTCGCAACCTGCAAGCCCTGCCGTCAAACGTTTGTACTCCGAGCTACCTCGCTGCGAGAGCCCGGGAGTTGGGCAGAAGGCACGGGTTGAAGGTCGCGGTATTGGGACGGGCGCAGATAGAGAAAGCCAAGATGGGTGCCCTCATCGCAGTGTCACAGGGATCCCGTGAAGAGCCACGGTTCATCACGCTGGAGTACAACGGAGCTGGCCGAGCGGCTCCCATCTGCTTCGTTGGAAAGGGAGTGACATTCGATGCCGGTGGCATATCGCTCAAACCGGCACTGAACATGGAGGAAATGAAGTACGACATGTCTGGGGCGGCCGCGGTGTTGGGATTGTTCGAGGTTCTGGGTCAGTTGAAGCCTCGTGCGAATGTCGTCGGCTTGATTCCCGCGACTGAGAATCTGCCGTCGGGAACGGCAATCAAGCCGGGGGACATCATCAAGGGCCATCTTGGCAAGACCATCGAGATCGTCAACACCGACGCCGAGGGAAGACTGATCTTGAGTGACGCTCTCTCGTACGCAAGGAAGTACAAGCCCGCTTGCGTAGTCGACGCAGCCACACTGACCGGGGCCGTCGTGGTGGGGTTGGGCGGGCACGCTACCGGGCTGATGGGTAACGATGATGCTCTGCTCGGCGAGGTGCAGTGGGCGGGTGACGTTTCGGGCGAGCGGTGCTGGCAGCTGCCGCTGTGGCACGAGTACCGTGAACAAATCAAATCAGATTTTGCCGATGTGAAGAACACCGGAGGGCGCCCGGCCGGATCGATTACCGCCGGTTGGTTCCTTCGCGAGTTCGTTGACGGATTTCCGTGGGCACATCTGGATATAGCAGGTACCGCGTACACGGATTCGGACCGACCCGACATGCGGAAGGGCCCTACTGGAATAGGTGTTCGGCTCTTTACCGAGTTCGTGCTCGGGCGTGCCGCCGGGTGACGACCCGAGCGCTATCTCTCGGGCTCCTCTATCCGCTTCTCCTATTCTCTGCCGCGGTATTCCCGGCAGCCGCTCAGGATACGACAGTAGTCAGGAGAGATACCGCAGCAGTTGGACAGGATACCACCCGGGCCGATAGCATCAGTTTGCCTCGCGCATTCACCTTGCCAACTGCAGCGCCAGCAGTTCCCTCCGGTCCGCTGCCACAGGGGACGCGCTACACATTCACTCAGGATTCCATTCTGTGGGCTAACTCGATCACTCTCGCCGACCTGCTCAAGGCGATTCCTGGAGTGTATGTGGTCAGAGCAGGATACATCGGCCAGCCCGAGTTCGTTTCCTATGCGGGTAGGGCAGGCGCGGCAATCGAGCTCTTCTGGGATGGCATGCCGATGCCACCGGTTGGCCCCGATTCACTGTTCCATGATTTGGCGCGGATTAACCTGACCTATCTCCAGCAGGTAGATGTGCAGGTACTTCCTTCAACTCTGCGTATTTACCTCGTCTCGCGTAGCTATGACAGACTGGCCCCATTCACCTACCTGCGCGTCATGCGCGGGGACTACAACGCCGCAGCCTACGCCGGGGTGTTTCAAAAGCGATGGCCCAGCGGAATCGGTTTGAACCTGGCCGGCGATGTGGTCAGCAGTGACGGAGCCAGCGGCCCGGGCCGCAGTGATCAGACGTTCGATCTTTGGGGCCGTCTCGAGTGGTTTCCCACCAGCAGGTCGGGTGCTAGCTACCAGATTCGGCGGCAACAACACGATCGAGATCCCGTGGGGGAGGGTCCCACGGTCGCCAGGCGATTCGGGGCCCGGACTGATTTCATGTTTACCTTCTTTGCGGGAACGCGAGCTGATGGGCTCGGATTTCGCGCCGAGGGGATGATCGGCTCGAGCTCTTGGGCGTCAGATTCCATCACACCGGAGGTGCCGGACCAAACGGTGCGCCAGGCGCGACTCAAATTTCGGTACCAACGGCCATCGTGGACCGCTGAGATGACGGGACGCATCGGTGATGCTCGGGTTACGTCTGAGCTAGTAGGTCGATTTGGATGGACACCGTTGCGGGGAGTAGTTCTATCGGCCGACGGGCGGTGGCAGAACCACCCGGGAGATCGGACTTCGATCAGTGGTTACGGCACTCTTGGTTTGTTCAGCGGGCCCTTCTCTCTCATGGGAGCGGTCGAGTTTGCCGACGCCGTGCACACCCCCGCCTTGATTGCCGATTCTGCGCAACGCACGTTGGATCCGATGGTGAGGGCCAGCTTTTCGACATTCCCGATTACGGCGAACGTCGCGCTCGTGAAGCGAGAGGCCTTCTTACCCCGACCTTACAACGACCTCCCCGTAATCCCCAGTTTCGACAGCTCGGCTGAAGCCACGTACGTGGTCGCAGACCTCAAGTTCAGAACCTCACGTGCCCTCGCGTTCCAAGCCTGGTACTCGACTCCTGTAAGAGATGGAAGGCCCGAGACCGTCCCCGGCGCACCGCGGCAGGCAGCCGACTTGCAACCACCCAACCACGCCCGCGTTCAGGTCACGTTTAGGTCCAAGTTCTGGCGTACCTTCAGGAGTGGAACCTTTGATTTCAAAGTCCAAGTGGCGATGGAATCCTGGAGCGGAG
>JARRLJ010000388.1:0-3304 GCA_037387025.1 Gemmatimonadales bacterium | reverse complement strand
CGCGCATGACGTTGCGGCCAGTATCACGAGCAACGCCAGAACGGACGACGTACTCCAGTTCATTCCGCTCCCCGCTCCCTGCTCCCCGCTCCCAGTCATGCCTGTCCTCTCTTTCCTGCAAAAAAGCAGGTCAACAATTCCCCGCACTCGTCCTCCAGTACTCCACCACGCACTTCCGGCCGGTGATTGAGCCGCGGGTGGCGTAGCAGGTCTTCGACGCTGCCGGCCATGCCCGCCTTGGGATCGTAGGCACCAAACAAGACTCGGCTGACGCGGGCCAAGACAATGGCACCAGCACACTGGGCACAGGGCTCTAGAGTGACGTAGAGTGTGGCTCCCTCCAACCGGTCGACCTTGAGTGACGCCAGCGCGCGTCTGATGGCGATAATCTCTGCGTGTTGCGTGAGGTCGTTCAGGCGAACGGTCTGGTTGCGACCCTGGGCAATCACCGCCCCCTCCAAAGCGATCGCCGCGCCGACCGGAACTTCTCCAGTCAGTGCGGCGATGCGAGCCTCTTCCAGCGCGGCTTCCATACCGAGCCAGTCAGTTTCAGAGAGCGGTGGACTCCTACGTAACTGAATTGGCACTTACGGGCTCCGGCTCGGCAACTGAGGCTCGAGTGAACTCGAGACGTGTACCATCGGTCGACCGCCCTACCCTGACGACATCACCCTCACCAAACTCACCTTCCAATACCGCAAGTGCCAATGGATTCTGCAAGTTCCGTTGGATAGCCCGCTTGAGCGGCCGCGCGCCATAAGATGGGTCGTACCCTTCTTGCACCAAGAACTCCCGCGCTTCCTGAGTCACATCCAGTGATAGTCCTCGACCGGCCAGCAGCTCACGCACGTGACGGAGCTGAAGGTCGATGATCGCGGCAAGGTCTTCTCGCGTCAACTGATGGAATACTATCACGTCATCCACCCGGTTCAAGAACTCGGGCTTGAATGTCTGCCGTAACGCATCCAGCACCATCCGCTCGGCCTGCTCTTCATTGCCCGGACCCAAATCCAGAATGAACTGGCTGCCGATGTTCGATGTCATGATGATCACTGAGTTGCGGAAGTCGACATGGTGACCCTGGCTGTCGGTGAGACGACCATCGTCCAATATCTGCAGCAGCACGTTGAACACGTCGGGGTGCGCCTTTTCGATCTCGTCGAACAGCACGACCGAATACGGTCTGCGGCGCACTGCCTCGGTGAGCTGCCCACCCTCCTCGTAACCGATGTATCCCGGTGGGGCGCCGAGCATCCGCGCCACGGCGTGTTTCTCCATGTACTCGGACATGTCGAGCCTCACCATCGCGCGCTCGTCATCGAACAGGAACTCGGCCAGGGCGCGCGCCGTTTCAGTCTTTCCCACACCGGTGGGCCCGAGGAATATGAAGCTCCCGACCGGTCGATTGCGATCTTGCAGTCCCGCGCGCGACCTCCGCACCGCGTTGGAGACAGCCGACACAGCTTCTTCTTGGCCTATGACTCGACGAGCCAGCTCTTCTTCCAGTCGCGTCAGCCGCTCGCGTTCCGACTCCAGCATCTTGCTGACCGGAATTCCGGTCCAACGCGACACTATCTCGGCTATGTCCTCCGACCCGACCTCTTCCTTCAAGTACTTCGCTTTCTCCTGGATCTGGTCGAGTCGTTGTTTCTCCTGCGCTATCTGTTGCTCCAGTTCAGGCACACGGCCATAGCGGATTTCCGCCGCTTTCTGCAGATCTCCTTCTCGCGTTACCTGGTCCGCGGCAACCCGAGCGTCCTCCAGCTCCGCACTGAGATCTTGCAACCGCGTGATGGCGGCCTTCTCAGCCTGCCATTGCGCCTTCATGCTCTGTGATTGCTCCTCGAGTTCGGCTATCTCCTTCTTTACAGCCCGCAAACGCTCCTTACTCGCGCGGTCCTTTTCACGCGAGAGAGCCTGCTCTTCAATGCGCAGTTGGATGGAGCGCCGCTCTACCTCGTCGATCTCTTGTGGCAGGCTGTCAATCTCGATACGTAAACGGCTGGCGGCCTCATCGATCAGGTCGATTGCTTTATCGGGCAACTGGCGCTCGCCGAGATACCTGTCAGACAAAGTGGCGGCAGCGATGATCGCGTTGTCGGTGATGCGCACGCCGTGGTGCACTTCGTAGCGCTCCTTCAGACCACGCAGGATGGCAACTGTATCTTGCACCGAAGGCTCACCCACGAACACGGGTTGGAACCGTCGTTCGAGTGCCTTGTCCTTCTCGATGTGTTTGCGGTATTCGTCTAGCGTCGTAGCACCAACCATGTGTAACTCGCCGCGCGAGAGAGCGGGCTTGAGCATGTTGGATGCGTCCACCGCACCTTCTGCTGCCCCAGCCCCCACGATCGTGTGCAGCTCGTCTATGAACACCACGAACCGCCCTTCTTGACTCGTGATCTCCTTCAACACGGCCTTGAGTCGCTCCTCGAATTCGCCGCGGTACTTGGCGCCGGCCAACAGTAGCCCCATGTCGAGCAGCACGATGCTCTTGCCACGCAGTGACTCCGGCACGTCACCGTTTACGATTCGTTGCGCCAGCCCCTCCACTATCGCGGTCTTACCCACACCAGGATCGCCGATCAGCACCGGGTTGTTCTTGGTACGGCGTGATAACACTTGCACCACACGCCTTATCTCTTCGTCACGGCCAATCACCGGATCGAGTTTGCCTTGACGCGCGAGATCCGTGAGGTCTTTGGTGTATCGCTCCAGTGCGCGGTATTTGCCTTCCGGGTCGACGTCTGTAACTCGGTGACTGCCGCGTACCTGTTCCAGCGCCTCGAGCAGGTGGTCCTTGTCACTGCCGCGTGCACTGAGCAGCTCACGCGCCGTCGTCCCCTTCGTGTCCACCAACCCAATCAAGAAGTGTTCTGTAGAGATGTAGCTGTCGCCCAGTTTCTTGGCCAACGCGTCAGCTCTGTCCAACGCGTCCGCCATTTCCCGCGACATAGCGGACCGCTGACCGCCGCCTTCCTGGGTGGGCAGGCGATCCAACTCGCGCTCCGCCTCTTGCCTGATCTCGGTGACATTGAGACCAGACTTCTGCAGCAGCGGAACTACGATTCCCTCGTCCTGGTTCAACAGCGCCAGGAATAGATGTGCGTCGTTAACTATCGGGTTACCGCGCTCTGTCGCGAGCGCCTGTGCGTTGCGCAGTGCCTCGCCTGCTTTTACCGTGAATCTCTCTGGTGAAATCATGTATCCCTGTTTCTCTCAATATCTGGCACCCAGAACCTACACATCCCCCCGGCGACCGGATGAGGCAACCAGCATGCCCGTCATATCCTGCAAGATTGGC
>JARRLJ010000387.1:0-7910 GCA_037387025.1 Gemmatimonadales bacterium | reverse complement strand
GGCAACCAGCGCGGCAACGTCGGATTCGTCATCGACGACGAGGATACGTGCATTCATGGATATGGTGATCTCTGCAATGTGCGGGAATACACGCGACCAGAACTTCGATTTGGGATGTCTAGACTGGCTATCCCCAAAGCTTTACGCCGGCTTTACATTTTCTTTACTGCGAACGACTACCTTATGCGCGGTCCAGCTTCCAAAGGACGTCGCAAGGATGGTAATGGCAAGAGAAAAAGTCCTCGTTGTTGAAGACGAGTTGGACATCCTCGAGGTCATCGAATACAACCTGTCTCGAGAAGGCTTCCGAGTTCTCAGCAGCCGGGATGGAAATGATGCACTGCGCATTGCCCGCAACGACTCCCCTGACCTGGTGTTACTCGACCTCATGTTGCCGAGGCTAGACGGACTGGAAGTGTGTCGCAGACTCAAAGGCGATGCAGTGACAAGTGGGATTCCCATCATAATGGTGACCGCCAAGGGTGAGGAGAGCGACATAGTACTGGGTTTGGGATTGGGTGCGGACGACTATGTAACGAAGCCTTTCGGACCAAAGGAATTGGTGGCGAGAGTGAAGGCGGTGATGCGGCGCAGACTGCTGCAGACCAATGAAGGGATCAAGAGTCGAGTGGATGCCAGTGGTATCGTGGTCGACACATATCGACACGAAGTGAGGGTTGATGACCGTCCGGTACCATTCACACCAACCGAACTCAGGCTGCTACATCTGCTCATGTCGAATCCGGGGCGCGTGTTCACGAGAGATCAACTGTTGAGCCGCGTCATTGGAGAAGGGGCGTTCGTCATCGGACGCAATATCGATGTTCACGTTAGAAGCATCCGGGCGAAGTTGGGCGATCGTCATGATGTGGTGGAAACGGTGCGAGGTGTAGGATATCGGTTTCGGGACGGCTAGCCGGTGGTGAAGACCCGCTTCCTCTGGAAACTCTACGCAGGCTACTCGTTGCTCGTCTTGTTGGCTGTAGTAACGGTCGGGGTGCTGGTAGGTCGGAGGATCACCACAGACACTCTCCGCGAAGTAGAGCGCTCACTCCTCGTACAAGCCCACTTACTGCAGAACATCGCAGCGTCTGCTCTGGCAGGTTACGGCGACACTGATCTCCAAGCGGAAGTTCGAGAACTTGGTGACAGAATAGACTCGCGGCTGACCGTGATCCGCGCAGACGGAATCGTGTTGGCCGATTCGGAAGAGGAACCTTCCAGCATGGACAATCACGGATCCCGCCCAGAGGTAGTGGCCGCACGGATGGATGGGGTGGGTGTGTCAACACGCTTCAGTAGAACAGTCGCCGCGAATCTCATGTACGTAGCGCTGCCGGTGACACGCGGTGATGAGGTACTTGGATACGTACGCGCGTCACTGCCGCTGACAATCATCCGCACAAGCCTAAACGGATTACGTGGTGCAGTGGCGCTAGGAGCAATTGTCGCGGCGGCCATCGCACTGCTCTTCGGTTTCTTCGTGGCCCGACGCGTGACGGCCCCCCTCACGTCGATGACCGATGCTGCAGAATCCATCGCTGCAGGTGACTACGGGCGGAGGGTGGGGACCAAGTCAGGCGATGAAATCGGACAACTCGCGAACTCGTTCAACAGAATGGCGAGTGAGTTGGAGAAGCGGGTTCAGACAATCACCGAAGTTCGCGCCAAGTTGCTGACAGTTCTCGGTGGAATGGTGGAGGGGGTGGTGGCCGTGGACGGCGACCAAAAGGTGGTGCACCTGAACGCGGCCGCGGGTCGGATTCTCGGCGTTGCGTCGGCTGAGAGCATAGGCAATCCGATTTGGGAGGTTACCCGGGTGAGGAAAGTGGGCGAGGCGCTGGAGCAGACTCTGAAGGATGCCAGGGAGGTATCAAGCGAGTTGCGCTTGATTGGAGAGCCACGCGACAAGATCGTCGATTTGCATGCCGCACCCCTACAAAGCGGGCAGGGGGGGTTGGTTGGCGCGGTACTCGTTCTGCATGAGGTAACGGAACTCCGCCGCCTCGAGACAGTGCGCCAAGATTTCGTGGCCAATGTATCGCACGAATTGAAGACACCGATTACTGCGATCAGAGGTCTGATCGACACCGTGGTGGAAGATCAGAACATGCCCATCGAGACCAGAACTAGGTTTCTCGGCAAGGTGCAGGAGCAGTCGAGGCGGCTGTCATTGCTTGTGACCGACCTGTTGACGCTGGCTCGGTTGGAGTCGGCAGATGGCATGCTGGAGTCGGAAACCTTGGACTTGCGGGATTCAGTAAGCAGGTCGATCAGCAATCTCATTTCCGCGGCGGACGATCGAGGCATAGAATTGCTTACCGATGTTCCGGAAGCGGCCGTTCGTGTAGTCGGCGACTATCAAGCGTTGGAGCTGGTGGTGAACAATCTGTTGGATAACGCTCTCAAGTACACGCCTCAGGGAGGCAAGGTGTGGGTGCGCGTGGATACAGATGGCAAATCTGCGATACTGGAGGTGGTGGATACGGGAATCGGCATCGCCCGCGAACACCATGAACGGATCTTCGAGCGATTCTACCGGGTGGACAAGGCTCGTTCGCGCGAAGTAGGCGGTACTGGTCTCGGACTTTCAATTGTGAAACACATCTGTAAGTTGCTGGGAGGCTCGGTTTCGATAGCTAGTGATATAGGAGTCGGTAGTACCTTCAGGGTTCGACTTCCACTCTCGACTCCGGCCCTCTGAATCGCAAAACCTTACCCCTCCTTTACACTCTCTTTACACAAGACTTCTACCTTTCTCGGACTGGAGTCCAGCTGGCCTGACGGCAGGAAAGGGCTCCTTTAGTCAACCGATCTTTGACTTGGAGGCGAGTTTGATATGCGTAGGCAAATGTCAGCTGCTCTCTTCGCTACCGTAGTCGTCTCTGGGTGCGGTGGTGGAGGTGGGACAGGGACGGTAACCGTGGCGATCGACGGGTCCAGTACCGTTTTCCCGATCACAGAAGCAGTGGCGGAGGAGTTCCAGCGGGCCCACCGGGATGTGCGAGTCACAGTGGGCATCTCTGGGACAGGTGGTGGCTTCAAGAAGTTCACTGTCGGCGAAACCGACATCAATGATGCGTCTCGACCTATCAAGCCTTCGGAAGTTGACGCCGCAAGGCAGAACGGCATCGACTACATAGAGTTGCCGGTTGCCTTCGATGGCATCTCAGTAGTCGTCAATCCGGAGAACACCTTCGTGGATGTACTCACGGTTGAGGAGCTAAATCATATTTGGGAGGCAGAGAGCGACGTGACGAGTTGGAACGATGTGCGTGCCGGATTCCCGGACGAGCGCATAGCGGGGCGCGTGCCGCGCTGACTTCACTGCAAGCGAAGACGACAACGTGCTCGTCCAAGGCGTTGCCGGCGATCCCAACGCTCTCGCTTTCTTTGGGTACGCCTACTATGTCGAAAACACAGAGCGTCTGAAACTTGTACCTGTTGATCCAGGTGACGGACCCGTCGCACCGTCTGATGTTACCATCAATGACGGCACCTATAGGCCGCTCTCACGGCCCATCTTCATATACATTGCCACGGCCGCGGCTGAACGGCCTGAGGTGCAGGCGTTTGTGCGGTTCTATCTGGAGAATGCAGCCCAACTGGTGAGCGAGGTCGGGTATGTACCACTTCCTGATCGAGTCTATGAGCTGGCTCTGGAGCGCTTCGAAAATGGCGTCACCGGATCAGTCTTCGCGGACGCCGAACCGGGAACGCCAATTGAAACGCTGCTGCAGAATTGATCGAACCCATAGAGTCTAGGTAACAGGTTTAATGCATCGCAACTATACGGGGACAAATGCATCGCACACTACCTTATGTATACACACTTGCGGTGGTCGTGGGGACGGCTATCGCAGTGGCATCCCAGCCGCTTTCGGCTCAAGAACTGAAGTTCAAGACAGATGCACTCGAGCTCGGATTCAGCGGCCGGGTGCACATGCAATTCAACACATCGTCCGTTTCCGGCGTCCGATCTTCTGAATTCCTACTGCGTAGGGTCAGGATGACGGCGGACATAAAGATCAATGACTTTGTATCGGGTCGGATTCAACCCGAGTACGCAATAACGTCGGTGCGCGTGCGCGACGTGTGGGCGCGACTCACTTTCAGTCCCACCTTTCGCATGACCTTTGGCCAGTTCAAACGCCCCTTCGACGTCTTTGCGCTGACTAGCAGCACGCAGATTCTGGTCGTTGAACGCACGGGCAGCGTTCGGGGTGTACCGACTTGCGGCGGTGTCGGTTTCTGCAGCTACAGCGGGCTCTCCGAAGGTCTCCTCTTTTCCGATCGTGACGCTGGTGTGCTCATCGACGGCGGTGCGGGCTCCTGGGACTACGCGTTCTCGGTCACCAACGGAACCAGCCAGTTCGTTAAAGAGGAGAATGGGACGAAGTCGTATGCAGGTAGGGCCGCCTTCATGGCCGCAGAGGATGTGAAGATTGGTGCCAACCTCACATATAAGGATTATGTGAACGATGTAACCGGTAATGATGACTACGCTGCTGCCTATGCCGTCGATGTCGACATCGGCAACTTCAATAGCGGCTTGCATGTGCAGGCTGGCGTGATGGGTGGGCAGAATTGGAGGAATCTCGACGCAGCTGGGGACGCCAGCAACTTCGCGAGCGCCCAGGCGATTGTGACCTACAAGACACCGGTTACTCATTCCCATGTGTCTGCTATCGAGCCGGTTGCGAGGGTGAGTTGGGCCAACCCGGATACCGACACCGCTTCAGACGGTGCGTGGCTGTTCACACCAGGCGTACAATTCTTTTTCGTGGGACGGAACAAGATCTCAGCGAACATCGATATCTATGTGCCCGATGCCGGCGACACAGAGTTGTCCATCAAGGTCCAGTCGTACCTGCACTTCTGATCGAGCGCGGTCGTACCTGAACGAGGGAACCGCCAGGTGGGAATGAATGGAATCGACTAGCGCCGGACTGCGGCGAAAAGCGACACGTCGGTGGCAAGAGGAGGGCATCAAGGGGGTTCTGTTCATCTGTGCTCTCCTCTCGGTCGCCGTTACGGCCGCTATCATAGTGGTGCTGCTGAAGGAAGCGGCCACGTTCTTCGCCGAAGTGCCGGTATTCGAATTCCTGTTCGGGACCCGCTGGGCCCCGCTGCTGGAACCCCGTTCGTTCGGCGTATTGCCGCTTGTTGGCGGAACGTTCTTGATCGTAGCTGGTTCGGCGCTAGTAGGGATACCCATCGGCCTCGCCAGCGCGGTATATCTGAGCGAGTACGCATCAACTCGGGTCAGAAGCGTAACCAAGCCCGTCCTAGAGATACTGGCAGGTATCCCCACAGTCGTTTACGGTTACTTCGCCCTCACGTTCATCACTCCGCTGATACGCTCGGTGCTCCCAGGTGCCAACATCTTCAACGCTGCGAGCGCCTCGATTGTCGTTGGCATCATGGTGCTTCCCATGGTCGCATCACTCTGCGACGACGCCATTCGGGCAGTCCCGGATTCGTTGCGCCAAGGAGCATATGCCGTGGGCGCCACACACTTGGAGGTTTCTACCCGCGTCGTAGTCCCGGCTGCGCTGTCAGGCATAATGGCATCGTTTGTTCTGGCGCTATCGCGGGCGATAGGAGAAACCATGGCAGTGACGATTGCAGCCGGCGGGACGCCGAATCTCACGCTGGACCCACTAGAGAGCATTCAGACGATGACTGCCTACATAGTCCAGGTGAGTCTCGGAGACACGCCAGCTGGTACGGTGGAGTATCAAACCATGCGCAGGTTTAGAGAGGTCTACGAGTGAGTTCGCTGCTAGATGCGCCCGCGAGCCTGTCGCGCCGCAGGGCAAGGGCCAGGCTATTTCGTACACTATGCATGGTGCTGACGTGGTTGTGCCTGGTTCTCCTGGCGGTACTGCTCTTCCATGCTACGCGAGAGGGTCTTCCGTGGCTGGACTGGCAGTTCATCACCGAATTCCCTTCGCGGTTCCCCGAGCGAGCGGGCATCAAGTCAGCTCTCGCTGGGACGCTGTGGCTAATCAGTTTCACGGCCGCGCTCTCGATCCCGATTGGTGTGGCGGCGGCCATCTATCTCGAGGAATACGCGGGGGCCAGCAAGATCAATTCGTTGATCGAGGTCAGTATCGCCAACCTTGCGGGAGTGCCGTCGATAGTGTACGGAATTCTGGGATTGACGATCTTCGTTCGGTGGCTGTCGCTTGGCAGGAGCGTGCTGGCTGGCGCCATGACTATGAGCCTGCTAATCCTACCAGTCATCATCATCGCGTCACGTGAAGCCTTGCGCGCTGTGCCGGGTTCCATTCGCCAGGCAGCGTTTGCTCTGGGCGCTACTCCATGGCAGACGATACGGCACCATGTGCTACCGGCTGCACTTCCCGGGATCCTGACGGGGACAATCCTCGCCCTCTCGCGTGCGATTGGTGAGACCGCACCGCTCATCATGATCGGCGCTCTCACATACGTCGCCTTCACTCCAGAGGGTCCGATGGACGCTTTCACGGCGCTGCCGATCCAGATCTTCAATTGGGTGTCCAGGCCACAGGAGGAATTCAGTCAACTGGCAGCGGCAGGGATCATAGTGCTGCTTGCCGTGCTCCTGCTAATGAACGCTACAGCAGTGATCATTAGATACAGATCACAGAGGCACGGCCGATGAACAGTGCCAACCAGGTGAGTGTCGTGCAATCCCAAATGGATGGATCCGGCCAGGAGTCTACCCCGGTTCTGGAGGCGCGCGACGTGTCCATCCTGTACGGCACCAAAGCGGCGGTGAAAGATGTGAGCCTTACAGTCCCGGAACGTAGGATTACGGCTATCATCGGTCCCTCCGGCTGTGGCAAGAGCACATTGCTTCGCTCGTTCAATCGGATGAACGACTTCATCGCAAGCGCAAGGGTGGAGGGTTGTATCTCCTACCGTGGTGCTGACATTTACGATCCTCAGATCGACCCCGTTGAGGTGAGACGCAGGATCGGAATGGTATTCCAGAAGCCAAACCCGTTTCCCAAAACCATAGCGAAAAACGTTTCTTGGGGACCCGTCATAAACGGCTTCAAAGGGGACGTGACGGGACTGGTCGAGTCTTCTCTGAGGAAGGCCGCCCTTTGGGAAGAAGTACACGATCGCCTGGGAGAATCTGCGTTGGCACTTTCTGGAGGTCAGCAACAGAGGCTGTGCATAGCCCGAGCCCTAGCCCTGCAACCCGAGGTGATCCTGATGGACGAGCCGGCATCGGCGCTCGATCCGGTATCGACGTCACGAATCGAGGATCTGCTGTTCGAGCTGAAGCAGCGCTATACAATTGTGATCGTCACACATAACATGCAACAGGCTGCTCGTGTTTCGGACTACACGGCCTTTCTCGATACGGGCAGGTTGGTTGAGTTTGGTGAGACAGATCAGATCTTCACCAAACCACGAGAGAAACGCACCGAAGACTACGTCTCAGGCAGATTTGGCTAGGCCGATCGGGAATTGCGATGACAAAACACCTTCTGCGAGATCTCGAAGCGCTCAAGAAACGGCTCCTCGAAGTGGAATCGATGGTAGAGGAAGCGACCAACAAGGCGATCACGGCCCTCACTGAGTGCAAGCAGGATATGGCCGTCGAGGTGATTGAATACGACGACGAGATCGATACCAAAGAAGTGCAGACTGAAGAGGAGTGTTTGAAGATCCTCGCACTCCATCAGCCGGTGGCCAGTGATCTCCGCTTCGTGATCGGTGCTATGAAGGTGAACAACGACCTGGAACGCATGGGCGACTTGGCCGTGAATATTGCGGAACGTGTGTGCTACCTAGCGGAGCACCCGCCTCTGGGAGTACCACTCGATTTCAACCGAATGGCAGACGTGGTGCGCAACATGGTGCGGACCAGCTTGGATGCCCACGTTAACCTGAATGCCGAATTGGCGCGG